>JAUWYG010000045.1 GCA_030615945.1 Candidatus Bipolaricaulota bacterium
TTGGCACCGATGCCGGTCCAGGCTGACAGCAGGATGATTAGAAACCACAGTCCGGCTGCTTGCCAGTAGTTTAGGGCTTTAAATAGCCCTAAGTGCCCCACCACGATGTTGTTCCACAGCATCTGGATCACCCAGCTGAAGAAGAAGAACGCACCGATGCCTCCACCCGCGATGAGTCCGCTAATCCACCGCATCTTTACTCACCTCCCTTAACTTGAATCTGCCATTGTAGCATCCTTGTCTACCAGAAAGGCAAATCGGTCTTGTCTCAGAGGCGCTTGAAAGGGGCTTTAGTCACTTAGTGTGGCAAGATCGCGTATCTCTTCGACGACCTTACTTCCAATTCCGCTTACCTGCATTATATCATCGAGCGTTTGGAAGGGACCGTGCTCCTCTCTGTAGACGACGATCCTTGCCGCCAAGACCTCCCCGATCCCAGGAAGGGAGGTGAGATCCTCTGCCGAAGCGGTATTCAGGTTTATTTTATCCTCTTCTTCGGCATCGAGGAAGGTGGGGAGAAGGATGCGAACACCGGTGATGTCAATCGGTCCGAGGATTGTAAGAGGACGGGACCTGATCGTAGGGAGGAAGAGGGCAAGACCGCTTGCCACAAGACCGATTGCAACAAGCACGATCAACCCCCGCTCTTGTGCCGGAGAAAGACGCGGGTTCATGCGAACAGTTCGTTGATTCTCTTAATTCCGGCCTGCTCGCGTGCGATCCGCATTAGCTCGGGAAGGCGCTCGTAGCGGGGCCAACCGAATTTGTCCGAATAGGCGCGAGCAAACAACTTTCTCAACCTCTCCCGCAGAGCCGCATCCTCCTTGAAGAGCGCTTCCTTCTCTTTGGCCAAACGCTCCATATCAGGGATGTATGAGTCAATCTGCACCGCCTGTGAGAGGAGGTCAACTGCCTTCTCATTATCTACGCCCAGGGCTTCCTTCGCTTCGGTGACCAACTCCCGACGCCTTAGCTCGGCCTTGGCGATGGCTCGCATCTGCCGCTGTTTTTCTCGATGGTAGTCAAGCTCCTTGTGGCTGAATGCGAGGATTTTACGCGCACAGCCGTCCTGCCGTTTGGGGAAACTCTCCGGATTAGTGGAGATCTTACCATGCCAGGCGAGGCACTCTTTGCAGGTGAGGTAGGTCACGTTTGTGTAGTACTGGTAATAGGTCTTGCGCGACATTTAATCCTCCTTCCAGGAGAAGTGTACAACTGATAGCCGCGAGGGGACAAGCCCTCCTCGATCACTTCCAATTGCCCTTTTTGCCAGTCTCGCGATACAATGCCGCCTGCTAAGGGGGGATCATGATGCTTAAAATCGCTCTTTCTGCATTTGCTTTAGTCTTTCTTGCCGAACTAGGGGATAAGACTCAGCTTGCCGTACTCGCGCTTGCCACAGAGTCTCGATCACCATGGGCCGTACTCATCGGGGCGGGAAGCGCTCTTTTTCTCTCCACGGCCCTCGCTGTTGGGTTGGCGTGTTTGTTGCACAAAACGATTCCTGCAGGTTTCGCGAAAGGGCTCCACTACGCCGCCGGTGCCCTGTTCATCCTTGCAGGGCTGTGGGTGATCTTTAGAGCTTGACTCTCACTCCTTCCCGAACCAGCGGAGCTTTTCCCATTTTCGGAACTTCTCCACGAGGGAAATCTCGGTCATATCAAGCTGAATCGGTGTGATTGAGATGAAGCCATTTGCGATTGCCCAGATGTCGGTGCCCTCATCCTCCGGCGGGATGTCAGTCAACGGATCGCCGCTGAGCCAGTAGTAGGTTCTTCCCCGCGGATCCTCTCCCTTGACCAGGTAATTGCTGTAAGCCTGTCCTCCCAGGCGAGTCAACACCACCTTGGGGGACCTTGGAGTTGAGAGGAGTGGGATATTGACGTTTAAGAAGATTCCCGGTGGCAGGGGGGTCTCTTTAAGCAGGAAGGCAGCCAGCCTCGCGGCAAACTGGGCAGCAAGGCTATAATCTGGATCGTATGATGTCTCCGTTCCCACGTCAAGCGATACAGCCACCGCAGGGATCCCTCCTCGTACTCCCTCCATCGCTGCGGCGACCGTCCCCGAGTAGGTGATATCCTGCCCGACGTTGTGACCGGCATTGATCCCCGAGACGATTAGATTCGGGGCTTCTTCAAGAAGGCCGAGGAGGGCTAAGGAAACGCAGTCAGACGGAGTGCCACTTGTCACATGTCCCACCGCCCCGTCGAGGAGGTGGACCTCGCTCACACGAAGCGGCTTGTGAAGGGTCAACGTCCGCCCCGCGGCTGACCAGTTGCGGTCTGGGGCGTACACCTCCACTTGTGCCACGCGGTCGAGTTCCTCCTTCAGCGCTATCAACCCAGGGGCGTTTATCCCGTCATCGTTCGTCAGCAGGATTACCCGATCGCTCACCCTATCTCCTCCCAAAGCATTGCCCTATCTTAGTTGTCTTTTGGTCTCTTGCCAACCGGTATTGTGTTGCTGAAGTGGTAAAACCACAGGACATTATCTCCGTAAGTCCTCTTGTTGGTGAGTTTGAGATTGCCATGGATGGAGGAGAGTTTCTCCTTTTTATGCGCTTCGGTGACGATGAGCGCGCCATCGGCGAGGAGTAGTCCCTCTCCAAGGGAGTCGAGGGCCGCAGCAGCAAGCCCCTTTTCGTAGGGGGGGCCGACGAAGACAACGTCAAACCGTCTTCCCCGCTTTACCAGGCGGTCAATGCCTTTGCTGAAGTCGGCCTTAATCACTTGGCCTTGCTTGAGGAGATCGAGGGCATCCAGATTGCGGCGGACAATTCCGCACGCTCCAGCAGAACTGTCGAGGAAGACGCATTCCACCGCTCCCCGGGAGAGAGCCTCCAATCCAACGCTACCCGTACCGCAGAAGAGATCTAAGAAGCGCGATCCGGGGACAAGGTCTGCAAGGATGTTGAACAGGGCCGTACGTACAAAGTCACGCATCGGCCGAATCCCCTCCTCCTCCCAGGAAACGAGTTTTCGCCCCCGCTTGGCTCCGCCGGTGATCCGCATTCATCTCTCCTTGACTTTAGGGAATCCGCCTCCTATGATTTTCGTTCGTCCGCATGGAATGCGGATTAGCAATGAGGATACAGCACACACAGGAGCCGTTCAACCGATGGAATTGCAGGGACTGAACACGATTGCCTTCGACCTCGACGGGACGCTTTGCTACTACGCGGTAAGCACCCAAACGGCGATTGCCGAGTCGCTTCGCCGCCTTGAGTGTCCCATTGACTTGGTCGGAGATCTCGATCAAGCGGCTGCGCGCTATAACGAACTATGGTGCGAGGAAGAGTTGATTCCAGACCAGGAGAAGTCGTTTCGCGAGCGGGCTTGGGCGCGACTCCTACAGGAACACGGAGTCAACGATCCTGCCCTGACACATGAGCTGGCGATGGAGTACACGAGCATTCGCGTCCCGGGGATCCGTCTGTTTGACGATGCACGCAATCTTCTTCTTGACTTAAAGAAGACCTACCGACTCGGCCTACTGACGAACGGCCCATCGGATATGCAGTGGCAAAAGATAGAAATCCTTAAGATCACCTCTATGTTTGATGCGATTGTGGTCTCTGGTGATGTTGGGATCTACAAACCGGATACTCGGATCTTTAATCTTCTTCTGAACCGGTTAGGGGCTATGCCGCAAGAGGCACTCTACGTCGGCGATTCGCACCCGATGGACGTGGTTGGTGCTAAGGTTGCCGGGATGTGGTCAGCCTGGGTACGGGACAAGGACGAAGGGCAGGCAGCCGATGTAACTGCGGACATCGAGGTTAACAGGATTAGTGAGCTAAGGGAGGTGCTGCTATGAAGCAGACGGACGTTGCCATCCTCGGGGCAGGGCCGGCGGGCCTGTTTGCCGCTGAGGAGCTATTAGGAAGCGGGCTTAAAACGATTCTTATCGACCGGGGAAAGGAACCTGCCAAACGCACGCACCTCAGCTTTGGGGTGGGAGGGGCCGGAGCCTTCTCCGATGGGAAGTTGAACCTAACTCCGAAGATCGGCGGTGATCCGGGGAGCATCGGGCGAAACGAAGCGGAGATCCAATCCTATATCGACCGGATCGATGCTACCTTCACCCATTTTGGTGCTCCGGAGAAGTACTCTGGGGAGGATGAGGACGCCCTGGCGGAATTGAAGAAGACGGCAAGTCGATTTGGAATTGAGTTCATCAGTGGAAGACAGCGTCATATGGGGACAACGCATGTCCGACAGATCCTCGGCCACTTTTACAGCCACCTCCTGGATGAGGGAACCCTCACCTCACTTGAGAACCACGTGGAGCGTATCGAGATAAGGGAAGGACGTTTCCTCCTACTGGGAACCGAACAGATCGAGGCACGCTACTTGATCGCCGCGCCAGGGAGGGCCGGTGCTTACTGGCTGCGCGAGGAGGCAGGGCGTTTAGGGATCATCACGGAGTACGGCCCAATCGATGTTGGCATGCGGGTTGAGTTCCCCGCCGAGATCTACGCACCGATCGAACGCGTTATGTACGATGCCAAGCTGCGCGTCCGCACCGCGACCTACGACGACATGGTGCGCACCTTTTGCACGAATCCACGCGGGTTCGTGGTAAGGGAGACCTACGACGAGTTTTCCCTGGTGAACGGCCACGCCGAGAACGAAAACAAGACAGAAAACACCAACTTCGCGCTGCTATCTCACATCGAGTTGACTGACCCGGTGGAAGATACGACCGAGTACGGGCGGGCGATCGCCAAGTTGGCAACAACGATCGGTGGTGGGCGGCCGATCATCCAGCGGCTGAAGGACTTAAAGAACGGCCGTCGCTCCACCATGGAGCGACTGCATCGGGTGACGATCTCCCCCACTCTCACCGATGTCACCCCTGGGGATATCTCTATGGCCCTTCCCGACCGGATCGTGGTGAACCTCCTGGAGGGGTTGGATCAGTTGGATAACATTATCCCTGGGCTCACCGCGGATAATACCCTGCTGTACGCTCCCGAAATTAAATTCTACGACACCCGTTACCCGGTAAGTCGAACGATGGAGACAGCAATCCCCGGCTTCTACGTTGTCGGAGACGCCTCAGGTCACTGTCGTGGGATCGTCTACTCGGCGGTCACCGGTCTGCTCGCGGCCGAGGCGATCCGTGAGCATGAAGGAGTCTAACCTCCGCTTCCCGTAATGAGGAGACCAAGAAAAGGGCGCTACTTCAAGTGGGGTATTGTCGCTGCTGCGTGCCTGGTGGTCCTTTCTCTTCTGGGCCTCGCACAAGGCGGAGGGCACCTTTCACTTTTTCTTCCGAGCTTCAACCAAGCGTACCAGGATGCTGCCGGTATCTGGGGTAGCTGCCAGATGGGGACAGGCGGGTGTTCAGACCGGATCTCCACGGATGGCTGCCTGATCACCTGTTTTGCCATGATCCTCGATTACTATGGGGTAGATCTCTTTATCCCTGCGGCATCCTCGTGTACAGGGGGGGCGCGTGCCGGGATGGACCCGGGGATCTTGAACGACTGGCTGCGGACACACGGTGGTTACGGGCGTTGCCCGCAAAATGCGATAGGAAACTGCTGTTTGGAGTGGAATAACCTCCCCTCGCACATCTTCCTCTCCTTTCACGAGAACCAGGGTGAATCGGGCATCGATTTCGCATCGCAGCAGATTATAAATCAGGCTCTGGCAGCAGGATACCCAGTAGTCTCTGGTGTGCACTGGGGGAGTCACTGCCACGGGAACACCGGCAAGGCTGAGGACTGCCACTGGGTCGTGATCACGGGAAAGCTTGGCACCACCTACACGATCGTCGATCCCTATAACCGCGAGGTGACAAGCCGGTACGGCGTCAGGACAACCCTCACTAGGGGTGTCTTGGGGAGCTACACGGTCGATCGGTTTGTGGTCGTCTCTGGCTTGGTCCCGGCCACCTCTTTGGCGAGTCCGCACTTGGAGGTCTCCTTTGAGCCGCAGAAGGATTGGTATTACAAAGGAGAACTCCAGCGGCGAATGATTTACATCAGTGGGTGTAGCTCCGAGTTCTTCTTGTATGTCCGGGTGATCGATCCACAGGGAAAGATTTATTACGCCTATTACCCGACACCTAACCCAGGACCGACCGATCTCTTGCGCTACTCTAAGGAGCGACACAGCCTCTATGAGGAGCCACGCCGGTTCATGGACGGTGAGTGGGAATGGAGTCGAACAGTCCTTACTGATGAGGAACCGGGAACCTGGACGTGGGAGGTTTGGCTTGAGGATCCGACTCGTCCCAGCGAGCCGCTTGCCTACAACATCTCAGCTTACACCATCGCTGGGGCGGAGACCACAGCAATGCCTCAACTCACTTCTGGGCTGGCCGCTGTCGGCTTAGCGCTCCTCTTCACCGTGCTGGTTTATGTCCTTGTCCTTGCAAACAATGGTAGATAATCCTGCCCCGGGGAATTCTAAACGACGTTTGTGTAAATTAAAGCGGCAAGCCCGAGCGCGAGGCAATAGAAGCCGAATGCCTTTAACTTTCCCCGTGCGATGATCGCCAGCAGCCCCTTGATCGCGAGGGCTCCCACAAAACCCGCGACCAGCGCGCCGAGGAGAAGGCCCCCCCACTCGCTTTTGTAGGCGTTTGGCTCACGAAGCGCCTCGTAGAGCTTGAACCCTCCGCCTCCGATGATTGCCGGGATCGAGAGAAGAAACGAGAAACGTGCTGCCACCCTTCCCTGAATCCCGCGGAGCATCCCGGTAGCGATCGTCGCTCCACTACGCGAGATTCCAGGTAGGAGTGCTCCTGCCTGGGCAAGACCGATCAGAAGCGAATCGAGAAGGTGTACCCCATCTCGGTGTGCGCTCCTTGCAGCGCGGTCGGCGAGTAGCAAAATCCCACCAGTGATAATGAGGCAGATTCCAGTAAGGAGTACGGAGGAGAAGGCAGCCTCGATCCTCTCACGGAAGAGGAAGCCGAGAATCGCGATGGGGAGCGTCCCCACGACAAGTCGTCCGAGTTCATTTCGCTCTTGCGTTTTTGCCAAGCCGAGTGTCAACCGTAAAACATCCTTCCGGAAGACAAACAGAACGGCGAGCAGGGTCCCCAGGTGAAGGACCGCTTCCAGGAGAACTCCGGGGGGGTCAATATTAAGGAGTTTCTCAGCAAGCACGAGGTGTCCAGAGCTTGAGATGGGGAGAAACTCGGTCAACCCCTGCACTATTCCCAAAAGGAGGTAGCGGATCACGGCTTCCTCTTCGGGGAGAATCTCAGGGTGAGAGCGTCGAGCGAGCAGGCTTGAATACATTCGCCGCATTTGATGCAGTTGTGATTATCGTAGTCTTCATAGGGCTCCAACCCCATCGGGCAAGAGCTTGCACATACATCGCAGCGTGAGCAGTGGTCGGTGTTAAGTGAGAGGTGAAGGAAGCTTACCCTGTTGAATAGTCCTAGAAGTGCACCCATCGGGCAAAGATAACGACACCAAAAGCGGGCAATAACCACCATCCCCACAAGCGTTACGAAGAGAGAGGCTAGATGGATCAACAATGGCCGATTCACGCGGGCCAATCCGAGAAAAAGATAGGGAATGGACGCCTCGATCGAAGCCGCTGGGCAGATCTTGCAGAACATCGTGTCGGCGAAGGCCCACGCCGCAAAGATCGTCCCTAAAAGCATCGCGTACTTGGAGTAAGAAGCGACGTTGTTGATCCTTACCTTGCGGAATGAGAGAAGGTCGTTCAGTGTCCCAAAGGGACAAAACCAACCGCAGAACCCGCGGCCAGCGATTAGGCCGTAGGCGACGATGGCCCCGAGCCAGAAGTAGGGGAAAATGCCGTAGATGACGAGATTCTGCATCAGACCAATCGGGCAGATTGTCACCGCAAGTGGACAGGCATAACAATGAAGCCCGGGAAAGATGATGTGGGTCATTCCGATACCGGTGATCCCGAAGATACCCAGTAGAAGGCCAAAACCTTGGCTGATGCGGCGTGCAAGAGAGAGCCTCATTTTTCGACTCCCAGGAGGCTCAGGAGCCGTTCTTCGAGCTCACCCACCCCGAAGAGGACTTCACCTGTTTCAAGACGCAGGATCGCTGGGACGACCGTGCGGTTGGATCGAACGATTCCGTAGGAAACAGCGAGATCGCGTTGTTCATCCACATTGATAAAGTGGTATGTTATGTGTTCTGTCTGTGCGGCCATGGCTTCCACCATTGCCTCAGCGTAGGGGCAGGAGTGGCACCACGGTGCGTAAAATACTATTAACTCAACGTCTTCTTCGAGCCTTGCTAGGGCGGAGATCGTGAAGGGATCAAGCTTTGGCGTTTCGTGTTTTGCCTCCTCAATCCCCACGCAGGACGTGCACAGGACCGCGGCGATCCCCTGTGCCTGCTCGTGTTGTTTCAGGACTACGCCATAAGTGAGTCCACCCGCTATGAGAAGAACCAAGACGAGGTAGAGTGGAAGAGTGAGTCCGACAAACCTCCACAGGAGAATTGACCCAAGGATAAGGAGGACTCCCAGTGTGGGGGCGAGCCATATTAAAGGCGATCTCTTCCCTTGCGGCAAGATAGGAGAAACCATTATCTCCTCTTCTGACACCATCACCGGGAGTGTAAGCTCATCGTCGATCTGAAAGCAGCTTACGTCGATGCAGTAGGTGTAAACCACTTGGAGCAAAAGCTCGTATCGATTGTGAGGAAGATCAGAGGAGGCCGAGAGGGTAAAATCGATTCCCTCATTGGTGAACGGGGCCAGTTGTTCGATCACTCCAGGTGCGGGACGGATCGAGAACCCCTCAGGACCCTTAAGCGTTACGGTGACGTCGTCGGCCTCGTGGACGGAGCTGTTTTCGATCACCAAGCGAAAGCCCGCTTCCCCCCCAGGTGTAACTGTCACCTCTCCGGGGTCGAAGAAGAAGGTGAGGGTTGGTTCTTGTGCTGCGGCGGCGAGTGCAGCGAGAAGAATTCCGGCTAAGGTGAGGGGAAGAATCCTTTTCATCATTTAGGGACTCCTCGATTACCCGGCGTAGCTCCTCCTCGCGTAGTCCCTTTTGTATGTCGGATCATACTCCCCTTTCTTTCACGAGCGCTCGTAGGCGCGAGAGGACCAGGCCACGTCCAACAAGGGAAAGGATGTCGAACAAACCTGGACCGGCCTTACGGCCGGCAATTGCGATCCGGCAAGTCGGGGCGACATCCCTAAGCTTCGCGCCTCGCGCCGCCAGCATGTCCCGTATCGCTTCCTCGCTCGCCTGCGGCGTGAATGGTTCTACTCTTTCCAGGGTTTCGATCAGCGCGCCGATCAGCGTTTTCTCCTCTTCATCCAGATGAATCTCTTTCTCGTGCTCTATGGGGACAGGAAAGAGGATTGTCATCACGTCTGCCAGATCGTGGAGGGTCTTACAGCGATGGCGAAGTAGGGTTACGCCGTGTGAGAGTCTCTCAGGATTGGCTTTTTCCCACATCGCTTGCGTTACCAGCCCTTTCTCCAGGACGAACGGTTTTACCAGTTCGCAGAGCTCTTCTGGGTCGGCTGCCTTCATGTGTTGCTGGTTCAGCCAAAAAAGTTTCGCTTCGTCGAAGATCGCGGCTGAACTACCGACGTTCTCCAGGGAGAATAGTTCGATGAGCTCATCCCTGGTGAAGAACTCCTGATCGCCGTGCGACCAGCCAAGGCGGGCGAGGAAGTTCACTATCGCCTCGGAGAGAAACCCGCGACGGCGATACTCGAGGACCGAGGTTACTCCGTGCCGCTTGGAGAGGCGCGTGCGGTCCGGCCCGAGGATCAACGGCAGGTGGGCGAAGTGTGGAAGCGGCCTTTCGAGCGCCTCATAGATGAGGATCTGCTTAGGAGTGTTGTTCAGGTGATCGTCTCCGCGGATGACATGCGTTATCCTCATGTCGGCGTCGTCGGCCACCACCACGAAGTTGTAAACGAAGCTTCCATCAGAGCGGCGGATGACGAAATCCTTCAGTTGCGCGTTCTGAAACGGGACATCCCCCAACAGCTCGTCGTGAACGATGGTCTCTCCCTCTTTGGGAACACGAAACCACCATGCCCCCGCGTGCATATAGGCACACCCGCGATCGACCAACTCTTGCGCCAGCTGTTGATGAACGCTGCGCCTCGCAGTCTGCCGGTAATACTCGTCCCAGTCAAGGCCGAGCCAACGCATCGCCTCGAGTATCTGTTCGATCGACTCCTCGGTTGAGCGCTCTTGGTCGGTGTCCTCGATTCGCAGGATGAATGTTCCGTTTAGGTGTCGTGCGAAAAGCCAGTTAAAGAGCGCAGTCCGGGCTCCGCCGACGTGAAGGTATCCAGTTGGGCTGGGAGCAAATCTCACTCGAATCATGCTTGGCTCCTGTTGTAGTTTAGACTGA
>JAUWYG010000088.1 GCA_030615945.1 Candidatus Bipolaricaulota bacterium
TGATCGACCGTGGAATCCACCTACACGGACACCGCGGTCCCTTCCTGATCGCGGGAATCCGTATGGGTTTGCTTGCACTTAAACTCCTCGAAAGCTCCGGCTACTTTGGCATCGAGGCCGAGTCGGAGACAGGAACGGTCACGCCCCTTTCCTGTCTCACCGATGGGGTACAGATCGGAAGCGGCTGTACGTTGGGCAAGGGGAACATCCGTGTAACCGATGCACGCCGGGCTCGGGTGCATTTTTTGGACAAATCAGGCCGGCGGGTGACGATCGAGCTTCGCCCCAAGATCTACGAAGGATTCTTAAACGGCAGGTTGGAAGAGCAGTCCGCGGTTGCGCGTGACAAACCCCAAGAGGAGTTGTTCATTTGGGAACCACCGCAATAGAGCTTATTAACGTCTGCGCCGTCTACGAAGGTGAGCGGATTCCAACCCTTCACGACATTACCTTCACCGTGGAGGAAGGCGAACTGGTCGCCATCGTCGGGCCGAACGGCGCGGGGAAGACGACGCTCCTTGAGGTAGTGAATGGGCTGTTACCGATCACCACCGGAGAGGTGACCGTCCTTGGGGAGCTGGTTTGCCCCTCAAGCCACCGCCTTCGTCAGGAGATTGCCTACCTCCCACAGGACCTGTTTTTCGGTTCGTCGACCCCGTTTCTAACAAAGGACGTCGTGCTGATGAGCCGTTTCGCCAAGGTAGGACCGTTCCGTTTCCCCAGTAAGATGGATCGTGCCCTCGTCGCCGAAGCGATGAGTTCTGTGGGGATCCTCGACCTGGCCGGTCGCCCCATTGGCCGTCTCTCCGGAGGGCAACAGCGAAAGGTCCTATTGGCACGGGTGTTGGCGAAGCGCCCGCGGGTTTTCCTGCTTGATGAGCCGACGACCAACCTCGATCCCGAGTCCAAGGAGGAGATCTCTAGGCTCGTTCTTCAAATCCAGCACGACCTCTCGCTTACCACCCTTGTGGTGAGCCATGAATCCGGTCCCCTGCTTGAAGAAGCCGATCGCGTGCTCAACTTGGCTCGGGGAAGACTCATTTCCGAATCGCCACTGCGAGGGCCCATCCCGGAAGTTACAAGTCTGCTGCAGAGGGCGTGACCTTGTTTGGGATCCCTATCCACATCGTCCTTCCAACCTTGCTGGGAAGCCTGCTGGGCGGGATGCTTTGCAGTCTGATGGGCGTCTTCGTGGTACGGATGAACCTCTCTTCGCTTGGGTTTGCGATGTCCCATGCCGCCTTCGCTGGCGCTGCGCTGGGACTCGTCGTAGCTGTGCTTGACCCGTTATGGATGGCGATTCTGTTCGCGGTTGCAACGGCGGCGGTGTTGGGACCGCTCTCTGAGGTCTCCCGCCTTAAGCCCGATACCATCATCGGAGCGACCTTCCCCGTGATGATGGCCCTTGGCCTCATCTTCATCAGTCTTGCGCCCAGCGCAGCGATCGGAAGTGGTGCGCTCTCCTTGCTCTGGGGAAGCGTTCTCGGTATCACCATGGGAGACGTCCTCAAGCTTGCCGTCCTTGCTTTTGTAGTGCTGATGGTCGTCAGCGGCTTTTACAAGGAGTTTCTGGCGATCCTTCTTGATCGAAAGCTGGCGGCGGCCTCGGGGATCAATACCCGCGTCTACTTCTATCTCGTTCTTTTTCTCACCGCGCTCACCGTCGCGCTTTCCTTGCAGATCACCGGGGGGCTTTTGATTTACACCTTGATGGTTCTCCCCGCCTCGGCCGCCTACCAACTTCTCTACGACATCAAGAAGGTCTTCTTGCTCGCGCCGCTATTGGGGGCCCTTTCCGCTTTGGCCGGCTTTCTCCTTTCCCTTGGGGCTGATCTTCCCATCGGTTCATCAATCGCTGTTGCCGCAACGGGCGTCTTCCTTACAGCTCTCCTCGTTTCCCCCAAACGTCGTCGTCAGAGTCCCAATAAATAGAGAATCCCTCCCACAGCGAGGCCAAAGACGAGGTTGAAGGCCTTCACCCGGAGCGAGTCGCGCACTGATACCGAGAGGAGGGGGAGCATCCCATGGCCATCCTGGACGAAGGAACTGACAAATAGAATGGAGAACGGGATCATGCCGTCGACGAACATCATCACGAAGATAAGGTGTGGTCCGGACTCAGGGATAACCCCGAGCAGGCCGGCGAACAGGAAGACCCACAGCATGTGTGCCTGAAGGAACGTGCGAACGGTCCCTGTATCCGGAAGTAAAGCCATCAGGAGGAGCGCTCCGAACGTCCACAAAAAGACGCGCAGTGTGTGGCGGCGCAGGATGTGGTCAATGATATGGTCCTTCAGGTAGTGCTCTGAGCTTGACAGGCCGAGGAAGGTCCCGAACAGGAGGAGGATCACGAGGGTCACCTGCATCCAGAACTCCTCAGGATGAATCCCCCCGAGGCCGACGGCCAGCAACAGGGTTGCCATCAGTAGGAGAAAGAGGATGCGCAGGGCGCTCGGGCGGCGCAGGTTGCTACGCAGCGTCTCCCACCGGTTCTCCTCTAGCTCCTCCGGGTGGACCGCCTGTAGTTCGCATTCCTCGCAAGGGCGGATTCCCAGGCGCCCCGCGATGAAGTCAGCGAAGGTGCCGAAAATGATTCCTGCGACGAACAGCCCTGCAAACAGGAGGATTGCCTTCACTGGGAAGAGGGCAAGCATGACATAGGCCTCGTCGCCTGAGGTGGCGATCATCCCGCCGACCAAGGCCCCAAACCCGATCAGGCCGTGCACGTACATGGAGACGTTCATGAACGAGCCCAGGCACCCTGGGGTCGAACCGAGGAACGAAGAGAGGAGGTACTCGCGCCACTTGCGCCCGCGTAACGCCCGCGTCATCCCCCCGCGCGAGCGGACGTTCAGCCAGTCGACGAAGACCATCATCGAGAAGACGAAGAGGGTGATCGTCACCGCCTCGCGCAGGATCGCAAGAGCATTCATTCAGACCTCCACGTTATTCCTTGTAATTGAACCTTGAAAGGCCTTATATAGTTCGGCTAAATAGGTGGGAGCCGATCTTCGTCTACCATCATCGCTCTTTGCTCGTGCTGGCCTTTAATGACCTGCTCAGTGTGAATCCCGATGCAGTGCTTCCACCGAGCATTAAGTGCGGTACATAGTGTGATCAACCCTTTTTAAGTCGAGCTTCCTTAGCTTGAGGACTGCGTCCATGAACTGGGAGAACCCCTTCATCTCCTCGGGAACCTCCCTGTAGAGCTTTCCCAACGCCCGCTTGACATCCTGCATCGCTTCTCTCATTTCACCCATTTTTTCTAATCGCCAATAGAAAATTTAGCCTATTATAGCCGCGATCCCACGAGCAATCAGGGCGACGACAAGGGCGATTCCGGTGGTTGTGACAAGAACTAGAGAGGTCTTTCCTTTTCCGAGTTCGCGTGTTAACACGGCGATCGTCGCCACACACGGGATGTAGAACATAACGAACAGGGTGAATACCATCATCTGCCCGGCGGAGAGGACGCTCGCTACCTGGGTCGTCCCGAGCGCCTGGAAGAGCATGATCAGCGAAAGCTCCTTGCGGAAGACACCGAAGATCAACGTCACTCCAAGGCTTAAGGGCAGGCCGAGGGCCCAGGTGATGGGGAGGAAACCGAGATTCAGGTAGTGGTTCCAGTGGAGATACTCAAAAAGGCTTAAGAGGAGGCTTCCCGCAATTAGAAGTGGAAAGGCAAGGACGATAAACTCGCGGATGCGCAGCCAAACCTTGGCCGCCACGACGCGGGTAGAAGGGACCTTGTAGGACGGGATCTCCAGGATCAGTCCTGGGGTGACGCGCGGGAAGAGTTTGGTCAAAACCTTACCGGCGATGGCGATGACGAAGATATTGACGATGTAGAGGAGGAACGCCAGGGTGGGGCCGAGGAAGTAGCCGATGAGTCCGAAGATGATCGTTGTTCGGGCGACACATGGGATCATCACTGAGAGCATCGCGGTGATAAACCGATCGCGAGGGGAATCGAGGATGCGCGTTGCCATCACGGCGGGGACACTGCACCCGTAGCCGAGGATGAACGGGATCACTGACTTACCGTGCAGGCCGATCCTGTGCATCAGCACGTCCATAAGGTAACCGGCCCGCGGGAGGTACCCGATGTCCTCCAACACGGCGAGACCGGCCAAGAACGGAACGAGGTATGGAAGGACGATCCCGATTGCGCCGCCTACTCCCTGGATCGCTCCTTTGAGGAGTGTGAATCCGAGGCTAGTCTCGTTCATCACCCTGGCAAGGGCATTGATCGAGCCGTCGAAGAGGTCCATCATCGGACCCTCGATCATTGATCCCACGCGAAAGACTACGATGAAGAAGGCGTACATGATTGCAGCGAAGAAGAGGTAGCCGAAGACCCGGTGCATGAGGAGCGTGTCGATCCGATCGCGAAGACCGAGTGTCGGTCGCCCGACCGTCGCCACCTCTTCGAAGATCTTCATAGCTAGGTTGTGCCGCTCAGCGGAGAGGACCCCCTCGCCGCTACTCCCCCGTAGCTTTCCAAGCCTCTCTCCCAGACTTTCTGTCTCTTTGTAGAGTTTGAGCGATTCCCTTTTCACCTTCTCCAAGAAGTAGGGATCCCCCTCGAGGAGCTTGATTGCGAGCAGGCGTGGTGAAAAACCGGACCACTTCAGGGTGATTCTCTGGACGGCGCTCGTGAGGTGGTCGATCGCGCGTTCTACATCGTTGCTGTAGGTCGGCGAGGGAACAAGGGGCTTTTCTTGTGCCACTTCCATCGCATGACTGGCTGCCTCTTTCACCCCAACCCCTCGCACGGCGACCGTGCTCACTACAGGGACCCTGAGCTTCTGTTCGAGTGCCTTCTCTTCGATCGTTATTCCCTTGCGCCGCGCCTCGTCCTCCATATTCAGGCAGACGACGATCGGGAGCCCCATCTCCAAAAGCTGTAGGGTAAGTTCGAGACTGCGTGAGAGGAGCGAGGCGTCGATGACGTTCAGCACCGCGTCGACTCGTCCATCGAGGAGGAAGTTGCGCGTCTCCGCCTCCGCCAGGTCGAGCGAGGTCAGGGAATAGGTCCCGGGGAGGTCGATGACCTCAGCTCTCTTCCCCCCAATCAGAGCGGTGCTCTTCATGTATTCCACGGTCGTCCCGGGGAGGTTCGAGGTGTTCGCCTTGTACCCGACGAGGTGGTTAAAGATCGTGCTCTTGCCGGAGTTGGGCTGCCCGACGAGGGCGATACGAATCATGAACGGCCCTGCTTTCTCAAGACGGCGTGGCAGGAAGTTTCATTCGTCCACAGGGCGATGAGCTCTCCGCCTGGGGGACCTCATCGAGCATCTTTGAGGCGGTGTTGAAGCGGCACGGAGTGGACGAGACGATCTCCAGGAGATCATCTACCTTCAGTCGTTTAAGAGCGCGGGAGACCAGTTCCGGGTGCTCGATCAGGGGAACCTCACGCAGGTCGATCGTCCGGGCGATCGGTCCTGGAAGCTGTGACCTTTTGGCTATAACCTGGCTAAAAGCCCTCTTGCGCTTGCGGGCCCGTTTCTTCTGGCACGCCGCGCAGTACCCGAAAAGCTCTAGCTTGACCCCGACGACCTCGAACCCGAGTCCCTTGCCGAGCTCGCGGACCGCATCGACCGGGGGAATCTCGACGACCTTCCCGCAGCCAAGGCAGATCAGGTGATAGTGTTCCTCCAACCGGACCTCATAGTGGTAGTGATCCTCACCCAGTTCGCTCGCCTCTACAAGCCCCATCTCTTCAAGGAGACGCACCGTCCTGTAGACCGTGGAGAGGCTGATCTTCTCATCCTCC
>JAUWYG010000093.1 GCA_030615945.1 Candidatus Bipolaricaulota bacterium
ACGGTCAATCGGTGACGTCGAAAGAAGAATCTTACAAAAGGGGCTTGAGGCTTTATTCTATCCGTCAGTCGGCCGCGACTTCTGAAGGCGAGGCCGTCTTGACTGGTCCCTTCGCTTGGTGATTCTCTTCCATCACTCCTCCTTTGCAAGGTCAAGCTTGATCCGTTCAAGAATGGTTCCCAGATCGACGGCTTGCACCACGTCGATCTCTGGATCGAATGTTGCCTCATCGGTAGCTACTATTGCCAAGCTGATCTCAGCCGAGATACCGGCGGCGGAGAGGCGCTTGCGCAAAAGATACAAGACAAGCTTCTCCTCTCGTATTTGTTCGAATGGCTTTCTGGCAAGCGCCCTCTCAAGAGTCCTCCTGACAAGATCCATCTCTTCTTCTCTGGCTTTACTCTCCAAGTGACGCAGGACTCCAAGACAGAGCGCCTCTTTCATGGAAAGCACTCCCTCTTCGTCCCTTTCAAGGCCACAGACCTCCACCAGATGTTCGTCCAACCATCCCAACTGTCGCAGCTTCGAGAAGGCGACCTCTAGCTTTGCGTTCACCCGCTTGGTGATAAGCGTTGCCAGATCGTCCAAGGGATGGTCCTCCTTTAAATCCTTGATTCGTCCAATTCGCTCGAGGATCTTCTCTTGGGGAAAGAAGGTCTCCTGTCCGGTGAAGGTCGAGCGGCGGATGAACCAGCTCTCCGGGATCAATCCTTTGCGCTTCCAGCGATAGAGCTGGCCATAGGAGATCCCCATCTCCTCGAGGACCTCCTTTTTCGAGATCAGTTTTTCCTCGTCCACACGTGCCTCCTTCTCCTTAGGAAACAACACACTGTTACGATAGGGTTTCCGGGATTTTTCTTTAAAGGGAAAGATGAAAAGCTGCCAGGGCGGACGAACGGTAGTCTTTCACCTGTTCTCGTTGTCGGTGTAGTTTAAATATCCTGTTCCTCTTCGCCATTCTTAGCAGTTCCTCGTGTTTCATCTTAGCTAACCTCTCGATCTCGTAGGTCGATAAGTACACGTGACTCACCTCCTAGGTGTCTACCGAGTTAGTAGTATAACATAACACTGTTATGTTATCAAGTTCCCAAAAAGCCTTTTCGATTTTCCTTTTGTGGAGCGGGTTTTATCGGCTAGTTGCCCTGGCCGACCACGCTCACCGCATCGACAGCGATAGCGGGAGTGTTGAGCGTCCCGTGCACCCATCGTGCACTGTCACTAAGAGCGATTAGGTGGTCCTTTAGCAGGTTGTAGGCATTTCCGGCGATCATCGTGTTCTTCACGCGGCCGACGATCTTCCCGTCCTCGATCTTGAACGCCACCGCCACGTTGTTGGAGAACTCCCCGGAAGCGATGTTTCCCTGTCCCAGCCCAAGGACAGCCTCTACCAGGAGCCCCTCCTCGATCCCGGCGATGATCCGCGCCTGAGGGGTTGCCCCTTCACCAACGATCACGTTGCTCATCCCCACCCCGGGGAGGCTGCGGAACCCACCGCCTCCGAAAAGCCCCCCTTTGTACCCGTTTCCAGTCGGCTTTGCCCCGACGAGGGCCGCAGTACGCAGGTCATAAAGGAACCCTTGCAGGACACCCTTAGTCACGAGGGCTGTAGACGAAGTTGGGGTTCCCTCATCGTCAAACGCCCCGCTTCCCGGCGCCCTAACCAATGTTCCGTCGTCTGCGATCGAGAGGCGGGAATCGAGTACGGTATCACCGATCCGCCCCTTTAAAGGGGAGATTCCCAGGTAGACCGACTTGCCGTTGAACCCGACGATGAGCGGAAGCAGTAGAGCTATTGCTCCATTCGGTGTAAAGACAACGGGAAGCTCCCGCGATGGCGCGGGTACGATCGTCTTTCCAAGACGCAATTGCTCTTCTAAGCGGTCGACCAGTTCCCCTGGTTTTAAGTCTTCCAGGTGGCGCACTTGCGCCTCGTCACTTAAGAGAAAGATGTCCCCCTCGCGTGCCTTCTCAACCTCAATTGATACAAAGATCGTAGTTCGCTCTTCCTCGAGCTTTAACCCGGAGGTGTTTTCAATTGCCACTTTCTCCACGCTCTTCGCGATGGATAGGTTGATCTCGGCCTGTGAATCTGCGGTGCGGATCAGGGCGATCGCTTCCTCTCCAATCTCGACCAGCCTCTCTTCGGAGGCGTTGGCGACCGACGCGTCATACACCTGCGGGGTTTCACTTTCCATCTTGCTGGGAAAGGTGAACGAAGCCTCCTCGCCAAAGGCGGCAGCAGCGATCGCCGCATCGGTCAACCCAGATGGGTCGTTCACGTCGGTTGTGGTAGCAAAGCCGAGACGGCCGTTGTCGATCACCCGCAGCGCTACTCCCTCGATCTGTTTGGTCTTGATCGACTCAAGCTTTCCGGAGCGAAACTCGATGGGGGTGGTCCGACTACACAGGTGTAATAACTCAGCTTGGTCAACCTTTCCATCGAGCATTTTAAGCAGGGCGTCCATCACTTCCCTCCTATCGTTACGTTCTGGATTCGGATGTGTGGCGAGCCGTCCGTTACGGGAAGGGGAGACTGTCCACCTTTCCCGCATCCCCCGGATCCGCCGTAGAGCGTTCGGTCATCCCCGATCATGTCAATCGACCGCAGGGTCTCAAAGAGATTTCCGGTTAGCACAACATCCTTTAGCATCTCTCCCAATTTCCCATCGACAATCTCGTACCCGTAGGCTGCGGAGAAGGTGAACTGTTCGAACATCGTCTGCCCTCCATAGGCCTTGACCGCGTATACGCCGCGATCGATCTTGGCGAGCATCTCGCTAAGAGTGTGATGACCCGCCTCGATGTAGGTGTTGGTCATGCGGACAATCGGCGCATGCTCATAGGAGATGGCGCGGGCATTTCCAGTTGGAGTGGCCCCCATCTTGTTCGCCGTCTCGCGTGAGTGAAGCAGGCTTTTAAGCACGCCGTTTTTGATCAGGTGGGTCTTCCTCCGCGCCACACCTTCGTCGTCATACGGTGTGTTTCCACGCAGTCCGGGGATGTATCCCTCGTCGACCACGTTTAAGTCGGCCTTTCCGAATTGAGCTCCGATCGTCATGATCTTTGCCAGCCGCTCGTTTTTGAACAGGAAGTCGGCCTCGCAGAAGTGACCGAACGCCTCGTGAATGAAGACCCCAGCGAGGCCAGGGTCGAGAATGACAGTGTACTTGCCACCTTTGACTGATCGGGCATCAAGTAGGTCTACCGCCCGCTTGGCGGCATTTGCCGCGTCCTCCTCCCGATCGAGTGCAACCTCAAACCCGCCAGCCTCCCCGAACGTCTCGAACCCCTGCTGAATGTTCGTTGGACCGTCGCTTGCCACCGCTACCAGAAGCAGGGTCACGTCCGGGATCTCCTGGACGATGAACGTCCCCTCCGAGTTGGCGAAGGTGACCTCGCGGAGCGAGTCGGTGTAGCGAACGTTTGTGGAGACAATCTTGTCGCTTGTGGAGAGGAGTATCCGGTTGTATGACTCGATGAGGCGTTTTTTCTCTTCGAGGGAGACGTTCCGAAAATCGTGCTTTAAATGTGCTTTGACCTCCTCTTGGACCACTGGGGCCTCGGCAAGCGCGACCGGCTCCGCGTTGTGCAAGGCCACGAGCTGTGCCACCCGGGTTGCCTCTCCTACTTTCTCTTGTAACTGGGCTAGATCGTTGAAAACCGTGATTCCCCAGCCCCCATCCTTCAGGCAGCGGACAATTCCGCCCAACTCGCTTGAGGTCTCAAGGTTCTCAAGCTTGTCTTTACGGTAAAGCACCTGGCTGCGACGTTCGCGCTCGATGCGCACCTCAGTGTAGTCGGCGCTGCACCTTGCGATTGCTTGTTTGATCTTGCCCTCCACGAATAGACCTCCCTTTCCTTGGCAACTGTGTTCATTCTACTTGCAAGGAGGATGCGACACCACCTGTTTTTAGGTCGCTATTGGCCAGGAAGTTTAAAGCGTTGGTATAATTCTTGGTAGGGAGGGCGAGATGAACGAGATCTTACAGGCGATACTTAAGAGGCGGAGCGTCCGCCGGTTTACAAACGAACCGGTTACACGAGAGCAGATCGAGACGATCCTTGAGGCAGGCCGCTTCGCCCCGTCGGGGAAGAACTCCCAACCATGGCGATTTATTGTGGTGGAGAGCGACGAGCGGCGAGCGGAGCTGGCAAAGCTAGTGCCACAACAGGGGATGGTCGCGGCAGCGCCAGTAACGCTTGCTGTGCTTCTGGACCACGATGCGGGCTACGATGAGTTGAAGGATGCACAAGGGATCGGTGCGGCGATCGAGAATATGCTGCTCGCGGTTCATGCCCTCGGGCTTGGGGCCTGCTGGATGGGGGTGGCGCGCGATGAGGTGGTCGAGACGCTGGTTGAAGCACGAGAAGGCGAGGAACTGATGGCGATCATCCCGATAGGCCACCCGGCGGAGTCCCCAACTGGGTCACCCCGTCGCCCATTGCCAGAGATCGTCCGGTTCATATGAGGAAGGAGAAGCTCATAAGAGGCGTTCCCCGTCCGAGCTTAAAGGTGAGACTACGATGACCCTGTTCGTTTGGATCGTGCGCGTCCTGCTTTTACTTCTTCTTTTTCCTTTCCTCCTCCCGCTCGGGCTTTTGGCCCCGATGATCTTTCTCTCTCCGCTCGCGCTTGCCCTGTTTCTGCTGGCGCTTGTACTTCTCGCCCTGGGGGTCGTCCTTGGGATCGCGCTTGGTGTGATCGGAAACCTTCTTGATCTCTTGATCGTCCTTGGATTGATCGGCCTTGTGTGGAAGTGGCCACGGGGGATTAAGGCGAGTTTCCCGGATAAGCTCAGGCTCGCCTACCGGTCGTTGAGAAACGCGGTCCGCCAACAGGCGCGCCGTTTCACTGCGGCCGACCTCGCCCTCTGCCTTGTCGTCGTGTTGATCGCGGTAGTCCTGAGCCTCTCCTCTGGGTTTCTCCACTTCCTGGCGACCGTTGTTGTTGTCCTTGCGGTAGTGGGGATCGTATGGAAGTGGCCTGCGGCTTCTACCCTTCCTTTTTTCACCAAACTACGTATTGCGCTTCGGGCGCTGCGCGATGAGCTCCGGCGGATCTTCCGCTAGGAGATGAGGGAGATCAACCGACTACACACCTGGTCCTGCCCTCGCCTTTAAGTGTAGGAAAGGTAGCCACCCGTCGCCAAATTTCTAAAGGACCGGTGGTAAGGGCGCATGCCGGTCTCATCGGAGGGAACGCTTTAAGACGATGAAGCGCGGGAAGGCCCGGATGCAAGAGGCAAGACACGAACTCGCTGTACGCTCGAGACTCAAACCCGCCGATACTTCTTTTAATTAGACACGAATCGGTATACTGTTAGATATCTATAGTCTCCGGTCGTCAGCAAACGGTGCTGCCGGCGCGAGAGAAAAAGGAGAGGAAATGGCATTTCAGGAGCGAAGAATGGTCGATGTGCGACATCTCGACTTGCAATGCGCGGAGTGTGGAAAGAAGATCGAGGAGCTTCCCTTCATGCCCTCATCCGATCGTCCGGTTTATTGTGCGGATTGCAACAAGAAG
>JAUWYG010000172.1 GCA_030615945.1 Candidatus Bipolaricaulota bacterium
CAGATCAGGTGATAGTGTTCCTCCAACCGGACCTCATAGTGGTAGTGATCCTCACCCAGTTCGCTCGCCTCTACAAGCCCCATCTCTTCAAGGAGACGCACCGTCCTGTAGACCGTGGAGAGGCTGATCTTCTCATCCTCCACCTTTGCCAGGCGATAGATCTCGCTCGCATCCAGGTGAGCGTTATCGCTGATGATACGCAGAAGGAGCATACGCTCGGGAGTGATCCTCTTCCCCGCCGCTCGTAGAAACTTCATCGTTTCTGGGATGTTCATTGACCTCACCTTGTTGCGGATGATTTGCAATTGCAAAAGAATTCTAGCATCTTTCTCTCCTCATGTCAAGGAACGGGTAAGGGGAAAGTTAAAGGTGAGGAATCAGAGTACGGTCACACGGGTTCAACGATGACCTTGCGTGCCACGCCACGACCCAGGGCAATCCGGCTTCCATGCACCTCGATGAGGAGCGGGCCATGGAATGCTCCGGCTCCCGCTACTGAGATGATGTCGCCAGGATGAATCCCCATCTGCTCCAAGTGACGGCATAGACCCCGACCGCCGTGTACCTCAACAACACGCGCTTTGTCCCCAGAGTTCAACTGGTCTAGGGTCATCGGAAGCTCCTCAGAACCATTCTTGAACCATCCATTAGGCCACCTTATTGAAAATGGTTCTCAATTGTAACGCAAAGAGTACTCTCACTCTGCCTTCTTGTCAAGGGAAAATACGTTAGGGATCGCAGAGATTCGCAAAGAACCCTACACGCCGGCCACTGTATATCGCAGCAACCCGCGTTTGGTCCCAGATGCCCAGTCGGTCCAGGGCCATTGCTTCTTTACTTTGGTGGATTAAAGAACCTCTTCCCCGTTAAAGAGACAAAAGGAATATGCGCTCGCCTTCGCATCCCCTATGTCATCTTGCACCATGACAGGTTGCCTTTTCAAGAGGCGGTTCCTCATTTACAGTTGCGTCGAGACAGTGCCAAGGAGTGATTGCCGATTGACTCAACGGTTGAGAACGTCCTCTATCCTCGCGGTACTACTGTTTTTGCTTGTATTCCTATCGCTTGGCGCAGGGAGCCCGATCTTCACCCACCGGTTTACCGTGGTGGTCGATCCGGGGCATGGAGGGAAGGACCCCGGAGCGATTGGAGTCGATGGGATTTGTGAGAAGTGGATCAATCTAACAATTGCCCAGATGGTATATCTCAAGTCGCTCGACCACCCGGCATTGCGGGTGATCTTAGCTCGGAGGAACGACGAGCACATCTACCCCACCGATCGTATCAAAGAAGCGAATCGAATCGGCGCTGACCTATATGTGAGTGTCCACGCCAACGCGTATCGTTCAGCGAGCGTTTCTGGAGTGGAGACGCTGGTGCACGAGACTCAAGGGCGCGGGAGCCAGAGCTATCGCTTGGCCGAGATCCTGCAACAGCACCTCATTGCCTACACAGGGGCGAAGGACCGGGGGATAAAGTGGGCGCCGCTGTTCATCCGGCAAGCCCAGATGCCAGCCGCTCTGGTTGAGGTGGGATTTATCACCCATCGTCTTGAGGCCAGGCTCCTGCAGAGCCTCTCCTACCAGAGCAAGATAGCCGACGCGATCCTCGATGCCATCCTGGAGTTCCTCCATGAATCCTAGTGTGAGGGAAAGGCTCCTCTCAATCTACCGACTCCTCCTTGACGCCTACGGAAGGCAGCACTGGTGGCCTGGGGCAAACCCATTCGAAGTGATAGTCGGGGCGATCCTCACCCAACGGGTGGCTTGGGCAAACGTAGAAAAGGCCATCTCTTCCCTTAAGGAAGCTGGGCTGATGGAGCCGCAGCGGCTGAGGGAGGCGCCGCTTAAAAAGATTGCTCCTTTAATTCGCCCCTGTATCTACTACAATGAAAAGGCGAAGAAGTTAAAGGCCTTCTTGACGTTCCTCGAAGAACGCTACC
>JAUWYG010000160.1 GCA_030615945.1 Candidatus Bipolaricaulota bacterium
GTTAGCTCTAGGAAGATCTCATAGTTTAAATACGTAATACCTAGTAATAGATAGAGGAGAAGATGACAGAGTATCGAATCAGGCAACATCCTATTCTGCCGATCGAGCCTCAGGAGAAGGTGGAGTTCTATTGGAAGGGGCGTAAGCTCATCGCCAAGCAAGGCGAGATGATCGCATCGGCGCTCTTTGCTAATGGTGTGCGGATCTTTGGTCATCACCCGAAGGACAATGCGCCGCAGGGTATCTTCTGTGCCAATGGACAGTGTGCCCAGTGTCTGGTGCTCGCCGACGGCGTTCCGGTGAAGTCGTGCATGACACCGGTGCGCCCGGGCATGCGTGTCGAATCGGTCGATGGTCTGCCGGAGTTGCCCAAAGTGGAGGAAGTTTCGCCGCTGAGTGAAACAGAGACTATCGAGGTTCCTGTCCTCATCATCGGCGGTGGGCCGGCCGGCATGTCAGCGGCAATCGAGTTGGGAAAGCGTGGGATCGACGTACTCCTCGTCGATGACAAACAGCGGCTGGGGGGCAAGCTCGTCCTCCAGACCCATCGTTTCTTCGGTTCCATCGATGCCGTTCACGCGGGAACACGAGGGATCGACATCGCCACGCTGCTGGAGCGCGAGGCGCGCGATGTGGGTAACATCGATGTCTGGCTGAACAGTACCGCTCTGGCCGTCTTTAGCGATCAAAAGGTAGGAATCCTGCGCGGTGGCAGTACCTATACACTGGTCGAGCCGCAAGTGCTGCTGGTAGCGGCTGGTGCGCGGGAGAAGTCTCTTGTATTTCGTGGGAATACGCTACCAGGCGTCTACGGTGCGGGTGCGTTTCAGACGCTTGTCAATCGCGATCTGGTCAGGGCGGCCGAGCGCTTATTCATCGTTGGTGGAGGGAACGTCGGGCTCATCGCCGGTTACCACGCCCTGCAGGCGGGGATCGAGGTGGTCGGCTTAGTCGAGGCGCTCCCCGAATGTGGCGGTTACAAGGTGCACCGCGATAAGCTCGCCCGTCTGGGGGTGCCAATCTACACCTCACACACGATCCTGAGTGCTAATGGAACCGATCAAGTTGAGTCAGTGACAGTCGCACAGATCGACGAGCAGTTCTGTCCGATCCCCAAAACAGAGAAATCCTTTTCCTGCGACACGGTATTGATCGCCGTGGGCTTGGATCCTGTGGACGAGTTCACCGTGAAGGCGAAGGAATACGGCATGTCCGTCTTCGCTGCAGGCGATGCCGAGGAGATCGCTGAGGCCTCGGCCGCGATGTATGCCGGTAAGATCAAGGGGTTGGAAGTAGCGCGCGCCCTGGGCGTTGACGTTGGTGAGGTTCCAGCGGAATGGAAGCGCACCGCGGAGATCCTCAAGTCACATCCCGGAGAGACGGGAAGAGAGCAGATCCCACCGTGGGAGGAAGGTGTCTTTCCGATCCTTCACTGCCAACAGGAGATCCCATGTAATCCCTGCACCTCTGTCTGTCCTCGGAAACTGATCCGCATTGACGAGAGGGACATTCGTCAGAGTCCTCAGTTCACTGGGGATGTGCACCAGTGTATCGGTTGTGAGCAGTGTGTCGCCGTCTGCCCTGGCCTGGCAATCACGCTCGTCGACTACCGAGAAGATCCTAAGCTACCTACGGTGACAATCGCTTACGAGTTCTTGAAGGAGAGCGTTAACGTGGGGGATACCATGACGGTCTTGGATTGTGAGGGCGAGGTGCTGGGCGGGGTTAAGGTAGAAAGCGTTCGCGCCATCAAGCGCAACGACCGCACTGTCCTGATCAAGGTGCGGGCACCCAAGGCCTTCGCCAAACGCATCGCTGGCATCCGCGTGCAGGAGCCGTCGGTCTCTGAGTCACTGTCGGAGTCCTCGAAGCGCGTTACTGACGACACCATCGTTTGCCGTTGTGAGCGGGTGACAGCAGGCGAAATCCGCGAGCTGATTCGCGCGGGCTACCGCGACATAAACGAGATCAAGGCAGTGACGCGCGCCGGGATGGGCGCGTGTGGTGGTAAGACCTGCACCGCGTTGATCAAGCATCTCTTCCGCAAGGAGGGGATTCCCGTTGACAAAGTCACGGAGAACGTGAAGCGTCCACTGTTTGTCGAGGTACCGCTTGGGATCTTCGCCGGAGCAAAGGAGGAGGATGACTAACTATGAAGTCATCATCATCGGCGCGGGAAGCGTCGGTGTACCTGCTGCGCTAGCCATGGCACACGCAGGCGTCAACGTGCTGGTCCTCGATCAGTTTGCAAGTCAAGGTCAGGGCTCCAACAAGTCTGCTATCGGCGGCATCCGCGCTACCCACTCTGATCCGGCTAAGATCCACCTCTGCCTGCGAACGTTAGAGATAGTC
>JAUWYG010000001.1 GCA_030615945.1 Candidatus Bipolaricaulota bacterium
CCCCAGCCGCCGTCTGTGTGTTGCTTCAGAATCAACCTGTTTAAGCCCTCTTCGACCAGCCCTGGCAACTTCTCCTCTAAGTTTTTATCTTCGATACCAAGCTCGTGCAGGGCGCGGTAGGTAAGCACATTTGGCAGAAATCGGCTGACGATTTGCTCGGTGCACTCGTAGGGGAAGTGTTCGAGGTAGTCTAGCCCCTCGCGCATCCCCGCCGCCAATGAGGGATCAAGTCGAATGGAAAGCTCGCCCTGACGGTCGTCATACTTCAATGGAAGTGCCACAACCTCGGTACGGCTGCCCGCGTCTACCAGTTGCCCACCGGTTCCCACGATCTCCGGAGCGGTGTAGCGGTAGACAAGAAGCGTCCCCTCAGGCCCGGTAGTCAGGCGCGGGCGGGCAGCGTCGGAGTACTCGCCGGAGACGACGCTGAACGCCAGATCCACATAAGGCATGTCCTTCACCGTCACCCACCAGCTCACCTTCACTTCTCCGCCGGCAGGTACGTCGACCTGTTGCGTTGCTGCTTCTTCGAGCTTAAGGCCGTTGTAGCCGATCGTAACCTCGACGGTTCGCAGCGTGTCGGTGTTGTTGTTTACGATGGCGGCAAGTTTCACCCGGTCGCCGACGACAAAGAATCGCGGCGTGACCGGCCGGATCAGAAGTGGCTTTGTGACCACAAGCTCGGCTGTCTCCTCGCCTACCTGCGTCTGTCTCGTGACCCCGACACCTCGGAAGACCCACGTGGTCAGGTTGTCGGGAAGGCCGATCGTTACCTGAGCCATGCCATCAGGGCCAGTGACGACCCCCGCGTTCCAGTAGGCGGTATCGGCGAACTCCTCGCGCAGATCGATACCGGCAGGAAGCTGCTCAGCAGCGCTCCCCGGCGCGCGCGCGGCCTCCTCCATGGCCGAGGGTGGCACTGCTCCCATCTCCGCACCCCTCGGGGCGAACTGCATCTCCTCATCGGCCAAGAGCTTGCCGGCCTCCTCCATCTGTTCGGCCACCAGTCGGCTGATGGAGATCGACAATCCGCTCGCTGTAACCACGCCCAACCCGCGTCGGCCGTAGAACGCTTGCAGGATCGCATCGGGGATGCGGGGCTTCAGGGTGAGGATCGCCTTGTCCACCAGATCAAGCGATAGAGTCGCCCTCACCGGTTCGCCTGTAGCATCGGTGACGAGCACGTCGCAAGTCACCTGCGACCCTGGGAGAGCCTGGGCAGCAGAGGGGGTAAGGGTGATGTTGAGCGTCTGCGGCACCGGTTCGACCGCCAGGGCGACGTAAC
This sequence comes from Candidatus Bipolaricaulota bacterium, assembly GCA_030615945.1. Classification (GTDB taxonomy): domain Bacteria; phylum Bipolaricaulota; class Bipolaricaulia; order UBA7950; family UBA9294; genus UBA9294. Next base: position 1,286 of record JAUWYG010000001.1, read on the forward strand.
CAACCTTGTAGCTCGAAACGGCCGGTATGTCTTCGGTTGCTGACAACGCGGCCTCGCGGCCCTGGACCAACACCACACTGACATAGACATTGGGAACGTGATCGGCAGTGATCGGCAGCTGATACACAGTGCTGTTCGATTCGAGCAACAACACCTCCCGCTGTAGAATGCCCCCGCGCTCAACGGTGACAAGCGCCCACTGTTTTCCGGGGAACGGACTGGGGATGAGGATCTCCGCAGGCTCGCCGGGTACGTAGGTGGCCTTGTCGCTTACAAGCGTGATGCGGTCGTCATTGGTCCGCCGCCAGGAGACGGTCTCCGGCCCGCTGGCCCAGAGGAACAGGCTCGAGCGCACCGTCCGCTCACGCACATCGCGCCCGCGAACGATGACCTTATAGGAACCGCCCTCAGGCGGAGTGAAGGTGACCACACCCTCGGCCGTGGTGGAGGTGGTGAGCTTTCCATTCGCGACCTCGATGTCGTTTGACTCCCATTCCCAATGCCCGCCGCCGAGCTCATCCTCAACATAGGTGTTTGACCACTCACGTCGGTAGATGAGGTACTCCAACTGCTGGTTTGGCAGCCGCTCGCCGCTCCAGTCCACGGTGACCACATCGACGCTCATTTTGTCGCCAGCGCGGCCGACGCTCTGCTTTGCCGCCAGCCCGACGTAGAACTCGCCGCGGTGAATGACGATGGTGGCGCGACCGGAGAGGACCTGTCCGTCGTTGCCGTAGACCGTGGCCTCGACGGTCAGTCGGCGGCTTCCCTGAGGCGGGTCGGCCGATGGATCCGCAGTCAATTCGGCTACATTTTCAGGTAACTCGATCACGAGCTGGCCATTAGCGTCGGTGTTACCAACCCCGCTCAGGATGACCTCGGGGGAAGCGTAGGGCCGCCACCACCAGCGCCAATACCTCCAGGGATCGTCGAGGTCGCTGAACGTATAGCGGCCGAACTGGAGAGGTTGGAAGTGGTAGTCATCGGCGAGTACGTTCCACTCCACCGGCACATCCACTACTGCACCGCCGAAGAAATAACGCACGTCCACCACCGCTTGGGTCGCCTCCCCACGGGCGATCTCGTCATCCTCGGGGGTGACGGTGATCTCAAACTCCGGCGGACGGTAGGTGGCCACCTGGAAGGACCCGCTGAACCTCGCCTCGTCGAGCGCCGCCTCGATGTTGTACTGGCCCAGGGCCGCTCCTGCAGGAAGTACCAGCTCCCCTGCAAAGGCGCCGAACATGTCAAGGGGGAGCGTCTCCTCGTAGACCAGTTCCCATGCCGCGTCGTGGATCGTCACCACAACGCTCTCTGACCGCGGCAGTCGATAGCGTGCATCATCCTCCGTGCGGATGATCCCCTTGAAGTAGACCGTCTGATCGGGACGGTAGATGGGGCGGTCGGTGTAGATGTGCCCACGCCAATCCTCTAAGTACGCCGCGTTAAATCCAAACTCCCACACGGAGATACCCTCGTCCCACTGCGTACTTCCCAGGGTGAACGGCTTGCGCGCGAGCACGGTGATTCCGTACCACTTCCCGGACTGCGGCAGGTTTACCAGGCCGTTGCTATCGGTAACCGATGCTGCGTACTCCACCCCATCGTCATCATAAGCACGGAGGATCATTCCGGGAACCGGCGCACCGCTGTCAAGGTCGGTCGCCCAGGCGAGCACCTGATCTTCGCCGCTCTTGAGCGTCAGGTTGACCTTGCTTACCACCAGGAGGTGACGGTGCTGCCATCGGTTGTAAGAGACGCCGGCGGCACGCAGGTCAAGAAAGTAGACGCCCGGCTCCAAGCTGCCGCCCTCTTCGGCCAGCTCGACGGGGACGTAGCTCAGCTCGTTTAACAGCGCCTCGACTCCTACTGACCAGCGGTGGAGCTTCCCCTCGGATGAAGGAGCAAAGTCATACCAGTCGTCCTGCGCCTTGAAGTACTCATCGATGGTGAGGCGGTACAGGGTGAGGTCGAGGCGCTTCGTGTTGCGGTAGGCAACGAACATCCGTGCCGGTTCGTAGGCGCTGTAGGTACCGACGCGGCCGGGCACGTGCAGCCAGGCTGTCGGGTCAAGCGGTGCAGTACAAAAGCGCACGCTCATGCGCTGGCCGGTAGTGTTGCCGTAAGGGTCTGCGATGTTCGGCCCGATGTGTACGACGTAGTCGCTACTAGGCTGCGCACCAAAGGTAAACACGAAGGTGTTGTCCCAGGTGCTAAAGTATGTGTAGATCCGTTCAGGGGAGAGGGCTGGGTCCATCTCGATGTTATCCATCACGGTGTCGGGATCAATGGGGGCGTTAAATTCGATCCTGAATGAGGTATAGGGATAGGCGTCCTTTTCACCGTTGCGAGGGTCGGTGCTGATGATGCGTGGCAACGGGACCGTGGTAAAACGCCAGGTATAGTCATCCAGCATCCCCAGGCCACCACTGGCACTGGTAATGCCTGCACCCAACGAGACAACGTATTTCTGGTTGAAGTTGAGCCACTCATTGGGTGTGAAGGTAAGCGTGTTGCCCTCGATGTCGAACGTGCCCTCCACGCGCTGTGCCAGAAGCTCGCCCAAAAGGCTTGTTCTCCTCAGGGTGAAGCGCTCGTGCACGCTTGCGAGGTCGATCGGCATGTTGAACGTGATCATGATCGTCGTATCCACAGGGGCGAGTTTTGCCCCTTCATCGGGACTGATCCAGACCACGTCCGGCGGCTGTGTGGAGAAGGTCCAGAGGTAGTCCTCCGCCAGTATTCCCCCGGTCGTGTCGGTCAAACCTGCAGCGACACCGGCCGTGTAGGTCGTCCCACCCGCCAGCGGTTTAGCCGGGGTGAAGAGATAGATCGAGGTATTCAGCCACTTGCCTTCACCTTCAATTCCCGGGTTAAACGTCACCGGATCGGGAAGAGTTATATACGCAGGATCGGAGACCGCCATCAAGGGTACAACAGGACGGTTGAAGATTACGGTGATCGTAGAATCGGCCTCGGTCTCCTTCGTACCAGGAGCGGGTATGACCTGTGTGACTTCAAGATAGCCGACGGTACGAAAGCAGAACCTGTAGGCCTCCTTTAGAGGGTGTCCCTCTCTGTCAGTGGCCGCGGTGCTCAGGATGACCTCGTAGGTCTGATCCCGTGCCAGCAGGGAGGCTGGGCTGTAGCAGAGAGTCCGCCCATCCGGCCACGTAAAGGCGCCTGCCACATGCGGGGAGAGCGAGAAAGCCGCCTCCACTGAGTTGCAATCCATCGCCCGGTCGAAGACCAACTCGATCGTGCCGTCGAGGGGCAACTCCTCACCCCGCTCTGGCGTACGCTGAATCACGATCGGCGAGGCGCCGGCGGCGGGAGATGCGGTCGTTGCCTGGGTTCCCAATCCTAAGATAGTCGCCAGGAAGCTAACTATGACAACCGCAACAAATACACTCAATAGTTGTTTGATGCTCATTGTCTTCTCCCCCTTGTTCTTGGAAACAAAAAACACGTTCCTACTTCCCTAAACTACCGCGAATGCGCGTACCGTGCAAATACGTGAACGCTACCCTAATTAACACATTGGTAAGGGTAGGGTTTCATTAGACCCGGAGAACCCGCGGGTTGGTAGAGACTCCCCAATGTCCGCTTTAAAACACCCAAAGAAAGAGACTTCGATCAGGAGACGCTTCTATATTCTGGTGAACTCCAAGGGGAAAAGGAAGTGAACGGGATGCGAGACGCCCGTCTAAGAAAGGAACTCGTTATCCGGACGGAGAACCGGGTGGGGCTGTTGGCAGAGATCTCCCGGATCCTTTCGGAAATGGGGATTAACATCCTCGGCGTCACCGTACAGACGGAAGGCGACAGCGTGGCTCTCCATCTAGTTGCCGATGCTCATCTCTACGCTCGGGACGTCCTACGGGCCGCGCAATTTCCGGTGGAAGAGCGGGAGGTCATCGTCCTTGAACTCCGCAACTACGCAGGCTTCCTTTGCAAGCTAACCATGGCCCTGGCACGTAAAGACATCGACATCGAAGACCTGTACGCAACCGTTCCTGAAGGCAGCCCCAAGGCCCTGGTAGTCTTCACCTGTTCGAACAACAGCAAAGCCGTGCTCATGCTGCGTAGTGGCTGAGCTCCAGCGTAACCGGCTCCTTCTGGCGGAGGTCGTCTCTTAAGCCTGCGCGAGGATGCTAAACCTCCTTGACCATCTCGTGGGCGCCGTTGAAGCCGAACACCCTACTCCAGGGGAAGGGCATCTTCTGGTATCGAACGGTTCTAAACCCCAACCGTTCCTAGAGTACCTTTGCCCGGATGTTGCTACCCACCACATGGAGCCTCACCCGTTTCAATCCTTCCCCTTTTGTAAACTCAAGAATGACATTCAGCAGCTTGGTTCCGATTCCCTTACTTCGGTACTCTGATGATTTCTGCGGCCCGCGCGCGTGGGCCAAAGATCGGCCTAAACTCGTTCTCCAGGGCATCGTAGAGGATCATTGCAACCGCTTCTCTCTGCCCCGCCGGAATCCCGAGGGCTACCTCGATCTCCATGCCCCACCTCACAGACTTATGATAACGGGCCTCCGGAAATTAGGCGACAGAATCGATCGTATCTCACAGCTGCTGACTGGATCTACACCTGGGGAACGCTGCTGGAAAGGAGAATCTGGAGAAGAGACTGAGGCCTAAGGGTTTTTCGCCGGGCGACCATAGCCCACAGAGGCGCCGTGCGGAGGATTCCCCTCTCCGCCTTTGGGAGCCCCGAGGATGCCGTCGATGGGCTGGTGCCCAGCCTTCACCGGGTGAACTTTGACCGGTCTACGAGAAGCTTGCAAAGGATAGGGCTTGACCTCGACCATGGCGGTGGCTATCCTCCCTGTAGAAGGGGGAAGGGATGCAGCTTGGGATCGACGTTGGTTCTCTAACCATTAAGGTGGTGCTTCTAGACGGCGGGGGGGAGGTGGTGGCAGACAGGTACTTGCCTTCGCAGGGCGTCCCGCTGCCCACGGTGCTCTCAGCCCTAGACGAGCTATTCTGCGACCATTCCCCGGAGAGGATCCATGGCGTAAGCGTTACCGGGTCCGGGGGGAGGCTCCTTGGAGAGCATCTATCCGCTCAATATGTGAACGAGCTTGTGGCCCAGACGCGCTCCGTGGAACTCTATCACCCGGAGGCGCGGATCATCATCGAGATAGGTGGTCAGGACTCAAAGCTCCTGGTGCTCGAAGAGCGAGATGGGAGGCTTGTGCTCGTGGACTTCGCCTTGAACACCCAGTGCGCCGCCGGGACCGGCTCCTTCCTCGAACAGCAGGCGGGCCGGCTCGGGACCACCATTGAGGAGTTCTCCGAGCTTGCCACCCAGGCCAAGGATCCCCCCTATATCGCCGGTCGCTGCGCCGTGTTCGCGAAGTCTGACATCGTCCACCTCCAGCAGGTTGGGACCCCACTCCCCGAGATCCTCGGGGGACTGTGCCTGGCGCTTGCCCGCAACTTCTGCTCGGATGTAGCTAGGGGGAAGCCCTTCCACCGACCGATCCTCTTCCAGGGAGGGGTTTCCAAGAACCAGGGGATGGTGCGCGCCTTCGAGGAGGTGCTCGGCCTTCGACCAGCGGAACTTATCGTCCCCGAACACCAGGTCCTGATGCCGGCCATCGGGGCGGCCCTCATTGCCGGGGAACAGGATGGGGATGGGCTTAAGTGGAAAGATACCCGCGAGAGGCTTCGGCAAGCGGCTTCTCAGGAGGTCGGGGTGGCAAGGCACAGCCGGCTCGTGATGAGGGAAGCTACACCCCTTCAGGATTCCCTCCCCGTCTTGAAAAGACAGACACCAGGGTTCCTGGGGATAGATGTAGGCTCCATCAGCACCAAGGCGGTCGCGATCGACGCGGAGGGAAGGCTGCTGGCCAAGGTGTATCTCTGGACCCGGGCCGATCCCTTAGAGGCAGCGAAGGAGTGCCTCCGTGTCCTGGGCGAAGGGATGGGGAGATGGCTTAAGGTACGGGGAGTGGCGGTGACCGGCTCGGGCCGGGAGCTTGTGGCCCGCTACGTGGGTGCAGACGTGGTGAAGAACGAGATCACCGGCCAAGCCCGTGCAGCGGCGGCCATCGATCCCGAGGTCGATACCGTGTTCGAAATCGGGGGACAGGACTCAAAATACATCCGGCTCGAGGATGGGATTGTGGTGGACTTTGCCCTGAACAAGGCCTGCGCCGCCGGGACCGGCTCCTTCCTCGAGGAGCAAGCGGCCCGCCTCGCGATCACGGTCGAGGAGCTGGTGGAGCTCGCCCTCTCCTCCCCCCACCCGGTCCAGCTGGGGGAGCGGTGCACCGTGTTCATGGAGTCGGACCTCATTCACCACCAACAGCGCGGGACGGCGAAAGGGGACCTGACGGCCGGGCTGGCCTACTCCATCGCCATCAACTACCTCAACCGAGTCGTGGGAGATATACCAATCGGCCAGAGGATCCTCTTTCAGGGAGGGGTCGCGGGGAACCGGGCGGTGGTGGCCGCCTTTGAGAACCTCTTGGGAAGCCGCATAACCGTCCCCCCGCACTTCGAGGTGACAGGGGCAGTTGGGGTCGCCCTGATCGCCCAGGAGGTGCTAGGATGACCAGGTTCAAGGGGTTTGACCTTTCGGAGCGTCCCTATAAGACCCGCAACTTCACCTGCCGGGGTTGTCCCAACGTGTGCCGGATCACCGAGGTGGGATTCGCCGGGGAGCCGTCATTCTATTACGGCTCCCGCTGCGACCGATTCGACGAGCGAGCGAAGGAGGAAAGGGACCTTCCGGACCTCTTCTGTAGGCGAAACGAGATCATCTTCGACTGCGACGGCAAAAACACTTCAACGGAGGGGACCCTTCGGTTTGCGCCGCATGGGGCGCCCCGGGGCCGGATCGGTATCCCCAGGGCCCTGCTCATGTGGGAACTGTTTCCCTTCTTCTGTGAGTTCTTCCGCTCCTTGAGGTATGAGGTCGTTCTCTCCCTGAAAACGAACCAGGAGCTTGTCCGCACCTCCCTTGCCGGGGCCCCACCGACAGCATGTCTTCCGGTCAAGGTGGTCCACGGCCACGTGGAGGCGCTGCTTGGCGAGGGGATCGACATCCTTTTCATCCCCGCTCTGATCGATGCCGCCCACCCCAACACCCGCACCAAGACCAACTACAACTGCCCCCTGGTCCAAGCCCAGCCCTACATCCTCGCCTCCGGGTTCGATTTTCCTTCCCTCAGGGTGGAGGCGATCACCACCCCACTCCACTTCTACCAGGAGGGGCGGATAAGAGAGGAACTCCTCTCCCTCGCTCGCCGCCTTGGGGGGAGTCGAAGGCAAGCGGAGAGGGCGCTCGCGGCTGCCTGGGAGGCGGAGAGGACCACAAAGGAAAGGCTCCTGGCTCTGGGAAAGGAGGCCCTGGAGCTTGTGGCGACCGGGGCAACCGGCCTGGTGATCCTCTCCCGGCCTTACAACGGCTGCGACCGAGGGCTGAACCTGAGGGTTCCGGAGAAGCTCCGGGCGCTCGGGGCCCTGCCCATCCCGATCGACTGCCTCCCCTGGGAGGAGGTGGCAGTTGATCCCCTCTACCCCTTTATGCAATGGCACGCGGGCAAGAGGATCCTCGCCGCGGCGGAGATCGTGCGCAAGACCGATGGCCTTTGGACCGTGTACCTCTCTCACTTCAGCTGCGGCCCCGACTCCTTCATCACCCACTACGTGCGGGAGGCCCTGCGGGGAAAACCGTTCCTCACGGTCGAGCTCGACGAGCATTCGGCCGACGCCGGGGTAATTACCAGGCTTGAGGCGTACCTAGACTCGATCGCCTCGCTTAAGCGACGGCCCCGGCCCCTGGAGCCGCGCCCCATACCCCGCCCCCGGGAGGCCTTCGACCGTAAGAAAACCATCTACCTCCCCTATATGGTGGACCACAATTACGCCATGGTGGGGGCGCTCGCGCACTTCGGGTACCAAGCGGAGACCCTGCCCCCGCCGGACGAGGAGAGCCTGGCCTTGGGGCGCAAGCACGCCACCGGCGGGGAGTGCCTCCCGTTCATCCTTACCACCGGGGACTTCCTGAAGCTCGTGCGCCGGGAGGGCTTCGACCCGGCCCGATCGTGCCTGTTCATGGCCACGAGCACCGGGCCGTGTCGCTTCTGCCACTACTTCGCTGCCCAGAAGATGATCCTTAAGCGGCTCGGGTACGATGTAGATTTCATCGCCCTCGAGGCCTACGATGCTTACACCATAAAGGACCTGGGGACCGCGTTCCGCCGCACGACCTGGTACAGCATCGCCGCCGTGGACCTCCTCCAGAAGCTACTCTGGCAAACTCGACCGTACGAAGTTCACCCTGGGGAGACGGAGACGATCTACCGGGAGGCACTAAAGAGAATCGAGGCGGCCCTGGCCGAGGGCGGGATAAACGGGCTCCTCAGGGTTCTCCCGGGGATCGTCGAGCACTTCCTGAAGGTGGAGCGCCAAGAGGGAGAACGCTCCCTGATAGGGATTGTGGGGGAGATCTATGTACGGGCTAATCCGTTCAGCAACGCCGATCTTGTACGGCTGATCGAGGAGCTCGGAGGGGAGGTCCGCATCTCCCCGGTCGGGGAGTGGCTCTCGTACACCTTCTACAAAAAGCTCGGGGATACCCGTCTGCGGGGCGAGTGGTTCGCGCACATAAAGACACGCTTGGAGAGGCTTGTGCTGCGACAAGATGAACACCGGCTCGCGCGGGTCTTCACCGCGGCCCTTCCTGCCTGGGAGCTCGAGGAGCCCCCGATCGAGGTGGTCACCCGCCACTCGGAGCCCTACATCTCGGAGGCGTACCGGGGGGAACCGGTGCTCACGGTGGGAAAGGCAGTGGACTACGCGCTCAAGGACTTTGACGGGATCATAAACGTGATGCCCTTCAGCTGCATGCCCGGGACGATGGTTGCCGCGGTCTCCGCACGGACGAAACGCGATCACCAGATCCCCTGGATCAACCTCACCTTCGACGGCCAGGAGCAAACTCATTTGCGCACACGGCTCGAGGCCTTCCTCCATCAGACGGAGCTCCACCGCCGCGCCAGCACAGGTCTCAGTCCGCGGGCCAGCCCACAGGCATGATCGCCAAGGGCTCCTCTTCGATCCCCAAGAGCGTCTTCACGTCCTGATCGTCGAACGCTCCCACCATCACCGTCCCCAGACCCAGAGCCTGGGCCTGCAGGTACACGTTCTGGCCCACGTGGCCGACTTCTATGTGTACGTAGCGCACTCCCCGCTCACCATACCGTCCGGTGGTCCGCTCGTAGCGAGCGACGATCACTAGGCTGACCGGTGCCTCACGTACCCACCCCTGCCCTAGGGCCGCCGAGGCGAGCTCTGCCCGCAGGTCCCCGGCCTTTTGGCGCACCAGATGGTGGCCGGCGGGGCGGTAAACGTACAACCCTGCTTCCAGCCCCGTAACCTCTCCCACCACAACGTACACCTGCAAGGGATAGGTTGCCCCGGCCGAGGGGGCGGTCCGGGCCCCCCAATCTGCAGTGATCCCCTGCGCCGCCCACAGGAGCTGAGCCAGCTCCGCCAGGGTAAGCGGCTCTTCCCGGTACGCCCGCACCGAGCGCCTTAAGGCCAGGGCCTCCTCCACACTGAGATCCCCCACGAGCCGGGCCGCGGGAAGCTTCACCTCGACCGGTTCCTCCTCTATGGACCCCAGCTCGCCCCCACAACCCAGGACCAAGATCCCCAGGATTAACGCCATTCCACCGATTCCCTTGCGCGGGAGTCTCCTCATGATCCTCACCTCCTTCGCGATTATATCGGACCGACATGTCCCCAGGGGTGGAGGCGGAGGGTGTCCGAGGTGAAGCTCGCCGTTGTCTTTACTGGTTACCGAGGTGATACTCATCCAGACGGGGCGGAAGGAAAGGCAGTTCCACGCCTTCCACGTGAGGCTGGCCACGTCAAGAAATTGGGGATCAGGGTCGAAAACGCGCCCGAGACATTGCTGAGTAGCAATTCTTCAACAACGAAACATCCATGCCTAGCCATTGTTTAGATGGTGAGGCAATGTGTCCGATTGATCGAGCGTGATCCTCCACCTATAATCACGCCGGAAAGGCGGGGAGTGGCGCAGCCTGGTAGCGCGCCTGCTTTGGGAGCAGGAAGTCGCTGGTTCAAATCCAGTCTCCCCGAAAAGAAATGGTGATCTTGTGGTGAGCGATACGTCAGCATATATCTCCCTTTACCGGCGCTTCAGGCCGCAACGTTTCTCTGAGGTGGTTGGCCAGGAGGAGATCGTCCGCACGTTGCAAAATGCGGTGATTGCGAATGAGGTAGCGCACGCGTATCTCTTCGCCGGTGAACGTGGGATCGGCAAGACCTCAATCGCCCGCATCCTCGCGCGCGCGGCCAACTGCCTTAACCCGCAAGGGGGAGAGCCATGCAATAACTGTACCAACTGCAAGACGATCCTTGCCTCTCGCTCCTTGGATATCTTAGAGATCGACGGTGCCTCCAACCGGGGAATCGACCACATCCGCCGCCTACGCGAGGAGGTGAACTTCGCTCCCACCGACCTTAAGACAAAGGTCTACATCATCGACGAGGTCCATATGCTGACCAACGAGGCGTTCAATGCTCTTCTAAAGACCCTGGAGGAGCCACCACCGCACGTCGTGTTCATCTTCGCCACCACGCAGCCGCATAAGGTCCCGCGGACGATCGTCTCCCGCTGCCAGGCGTTTGACTTCCGCAAAATTCCATCAGAGAAGATCGCCGCCCGCCTCGCTGAGATCGCCCTAGGCGAGGAAATTACGATCTCCAAGGACGCACTTCACCTCCTCGCCCGCAAGGCCAATGGAGGGATGCGTGATGCGATCGTAATGCTTGAACAGGCAGTGAGCTTTAAGAGCGGGGAGATCACTACAGAGGCGCTTTTGGAGATGCTTGGTCTTGTTGGCCACGAGGTGCACGCACTCACTTTAAAGGCCATCGAAACAGGGGACCGCAAGACCGTCCTTGAGACGATCGACTCGCTCGTCGAGCGGGGGAAGGATCTAGAGGTCTTCCTCGACGATCTGGTTGGGAACCTGCGCGATCGGCTTATCCACGGCGGTGATACCGAGAGGCGTGATATAAAGCTTTGCCGCGGTCTGCTCGACATTAAGCAGCAGTTGTACCGCTCGCTCGATCGGCGGATCCTCCTTGAAATCGGCCTTCTCACCCTGATGGACGAGCTTGGATCGCACCCACAGCCTCCCCTCCTAGAGAAAGCGCCGGTGTCTACCGGCAAGAAATCAGACCAGAAAGCAAGTACCCCGCTCCTTGAAGGAAAAAGTGTGGGGCAAGCCGCGCCTGAAGCGGTGTCCCATCCAAAGGAACCGACTGCACCCAACGCGGGGGCCAAAGCAACTTCCCCCATAGGAGAATCGCACTCAGAGACACCTGCAACACCTGAACCGGTCATCGCTACTGAGGCGGACAACTTCACCGGTCGCTGGAAGAGGATGATCGAGGAGATCGAGCGCGAGCGGATCGCCATCGCTGCCTTCCTCCTTGGGGGAACTGCGCGCCTTTCTGGGAACAAGGTGACAATCGCCTTTCACCCTGAACACACCTTCCACAAGGAGAGCCTGGAGAAGTCTGAAAACCTGCAGTACCTGGCGGGGATGGTCCATCGCCATCTGGGAGATCAATTTTACGTGGATATTGAGTTCAATGACGGGGTAGTACGCAAGCCTTCTCCACGGAAAAAGCTGCTGGAAAAGGCACAACTCGTTTGTCAAACATTTAACGGAAAGATTGTCAAGGAGGGATGATGAAAGGGATGGGGAACCTGGGGAACCTGATGAAGCAGGCGAAGAAACTCCAAGAGGAGCTTGAGAAGAAGCAGGCAGAGATTGCGGCAATGAAGGTGGAGGCAAGCTCCGGTGGGGGGATGGTGAAAGCAACGGTGAACGGCCGCGGGGAACTGTTAAACCTGCTGATCGAAAGAGAAGTCGTCGACCCGGACGATGTGGAGATGCTCATCGACCTTTTAATCGCCGCAGTGCAAGAGGCGCAAAAGAATGCGCAGGCCATTTCGCAAGAGAAGCTAGGACCACTGACACAGGGGATGAAACTCCCCGGAATGCCCGGCCTATGATCGCGCCGTTGGAAGAACTCATTGAACGACTGAAGTCCCTTCCCGGGATCGGTCGCAAGAGCGCCGAACGAGTGGCTTTTCACCTGCTAAACGCGCCAGAAGAGGAAGTCACTAGGCTCGCCGAAGCGATCGGTGAAATTAAGACCACGGTACACCGCTGCCAACGCTGCTACAACTTCGCCACTGGGCAGCTGTGCGAGATCTGCTCCAACCCCAAGCGCGACCAAGAGATGATCTGCGTAGTTGGGCGGCCTTGGGAGATCCTGAAGCTCGAGCGAACCGGGGAGTTCCACGGGCTCTACCACGTCCTCGGAGGGTTGATCTCGCCGATGGACGAGGTCAGCGCCGCTGACCTGACTATCGACGCTCTCCTCGAACGAATCAAGGAAGAGGGAATCAAGGAGGTCATCCTTGCCCTGGAACCAAAGCTCGAGGGTGAACTAACAGGAATGCACATCCTCTCACTCGTCAAACCTCTCGGGGTGCAGATATCGCAGATCGCCCAGGGGATACCGGTCGGTCGCGACCTCGAGTTTGCCGATGCAATTACCCTTGGCCGCGCCTTACGGGGGAGGACCGAACTGTAGCATCACCACGCTTCTATTAATCCCCAAAATTACATCAACGAGGGAACCGTATGGAACCCTGCTGACCCAAATGCTATGAGGAAGCCAGGAGTCCAGGAAGCAGGCAGACCCGAGCGGCACGATGGGTTTCTCAAGCCCAAAGACTTTCAAGACCTCCTGGATTCCGGGTTTCCTTTCCTTATGGATTCTAACTTAGTGCCTTTGATGCGCCTTCTTGAAAAGTGCAAAATCTGGGTTTATCACTTGGCTCCAAACGCGCTCTCTAGTCGCTTGAATGTTCGTAACTCCTGAGTCTTGTTGAGCTTGGCGCGGCGGATCGCTCGGCCGAGGAGTTCGATCGAGCTGTCGTAGAGATCACGATCAACCGGGTAAGGGGTCCCGTCTTTTCCTCCATGGGCAAAGCTGTAGCGAGCCGGGTCGTCAAAGCTTGGAGGTTTCCCGTAGACAAGCTCAGAAATCAAGGAGAGAGCACGCAGTGTCTTGGCACCTACTCCTTTAAGGGTGAGAAGCGACTCGAACCCCTGTGGCTGTGCCTGGTAGGTCTTGAGGAAGATCCGCTCCAACCGCCCTGGGTCGATATCAGCGAGCATTACATCGTGTCGACGTGGTAGGGCGAGAGTCTTCAGGTGATAAAGCTCGGAGACGAGTTGCTGCGGGCGTTGTCGAGCGATCTCTACGCTTGCACGCCGTGTCCCTTCACTCTCCCGCGCCACAAGGTTAAGGGTTAGCCCACGCCTGTCACAGCAGATGGCAGCATGTGGCTCACAGACAAAGTCCTCAACATCTATGGATAGCCAGTGGTAACGGCGGGCCATCCTCGTCCCTATATTCATCCCCTGCTGCACTACCGCCCAGTTTCCCTGTGCATCAAAGAAAAAGACATGATGGTAGATCTGGTAGCCATCCTGCACTGCGGCGCTGTCCACCTTTGCTGCTGTGCGACTCGAGTAGACGAGGGATTCAGCGTCGATGCCGGTTCGCTCCCCCCAAGCAACGATCTCCGCGGGGGTCTTGCGTGAGGTTGATCCTTTTCCTCCGGCAACAAACAGGCCAAGTTCCTCCTCTTGCCCTTTGACCCCCTCCTTGATCGCGCCGCAGGTGGTAGTTGTGAGCCCGCTCGAGTGCCAGTCGAACCCGAGCACACAGCCAAGGGCCTGAAACCAGAACGGATCGGAGAGGTGCTTTAAAAGTCCGGCTGGCCCGTATTCGAGGACGATTACCTGCGCGATCTCTCCGGCGAGCTGCTTCATCCGTGAAAAGAGCCACCGCGGGGCACTTCCGTAATGTAAAGGGAGATTGGCCGTTCCCGTTTTCATACGATTCACTATACCATACCACCCTCAGACGGTCGAGGAAACTTGCGCACGGCCAGTTCTATACTTATAGTCGGACAAAGACCAGCTAAGTCGACCGAGGGGGTGAGCGTGAGCGAAGAGATCACGTTGCTGCTCACAGTGCAGGAGAAGGACCAACAGGGTGTAGATCTGTCCTCCCAAGTTGAGCGTTTGGAGGAGCAGAAGATACAAGTGCAGCGCAGGCTGGATGAGGAACGAGCAGCGGTCGACCGGGTCCGACAACAATTACAACACTTGGAGCACAATAGCCGCCTGAAGAACCTTGAGGTCGACGACCTTGATATGCAAATTCGTGAGTACCAGAAGCGCCTGAATCAGGGGATCATCAGTTTCAAGGAGATGGAGGCACTAGGGACGAAGATCTTAAACCAGCGGGAGCGGATAAGCGAGATGGAGGACGAAGCCCTCGCCCTTATGGACGAAATAGAAGTCACAAAAACGAGGCTAGCAGAGGAGGAGAAGGCACTCGGGGAACGTGAGAAGGAATTCACCGCCCGCAGCCAAGAGATCGCCTCCCGTATCGCGCAGCTGAAAAAGGAAATCGCCTCCTGTATGGAGAAGCGGGCCGAAGTCGCTGCGAGGATCCCCGCTCATCTTCTCACCCGCTACGAGAATCTGCACACCAAGTTCAACGATCCAGTGGTAACAATCGTAGGTGGAACCTGCTCAGGATGCAAGCTCAAGGCAAGTGGCAATGCGATCGAACGAGCTCGAAATGGCGCGGAAATCGTCACCTGCGAGAATTGCTCGCGCATTCTCTACATCCACTGATCCGCCCGATGAGGGTCACGATCCTCCTTGCTATATTCATCGGGATTGCGGTGGAAACACATTCCCTTCCCCTTCCCATCGGTTGGCTATCGGATTATGCGAACGTTCTCGATCGTCACGGCCGTGAGCGAATATCCGCTTTAATCGAAGGGGTTAAAAATCAGTTTGAGATTGAGATCTACATCCTCGCTAGCTGGGAGGCCCCTTACGCGGAGATCGATCGCTACGCCTACGCTCTGCTCGACTCCTGGAACCTCGCCCACGGGAAGACCGTGCTCGTCGTTTTTCTCAAGACGGGTACAGACTGGGAAGTGAAGGTCCTCGCTGGCGAGAAAACCGTCGCTACCCATCCTCAGCTTGCTCGTAATGTGGAAGAAGGGATCACGGACCTTGTTGACTACCACCGTATCGAGGAGGCGATGGTTGATCTGTTCGCGGTCCTCGAACGCCAGCTGTCGCCAATAGCTCCTTCTCCCCAGCCCGCGGTGAAGAAACAAGGAAGTCGGGTTCTCCCGGTTCTACTTCTGATTCTCTCCCTTGGCCTTCTCGCATTCTTCATCCATCGGCGGATCTGCCCGCGATGCGGACGAATTCTGTGGGTTCACAAGAGTAAAGCATTCGGCCCACACGGGGGAGACAATGTGGTATACTATTGCCGAAGGTGCGGTTACTCTCGCACCAAAAGGGGAGAGGGCTAGGTGGTCGCGGAGGGAGACCCTTTCGAGGGTTCCTCTGAGGAAAGTCCGGACTCCACAGGGCAGGCCACTGGGGAAATCCCAGCGGGGGTGACCTCGGGAAAGTGCCACAGAGAACAGACCGCCGATGGCCAGTGGGTATTTTCCGCGGGCACAGGTGACGGTGAAACGGTGGTGTAAGAGACCACCAGCGGCCTGGGCGACCAGGCCGGCTCGGTAAACCCTGGCCGGAGCAAGGCCAAGTAGAAAGGCATCTGAGGGCTGCCCGTCCGAGCCTTTGGGTAGGCCGCGCAGATGAATGACCCCCCAGGACAGAATCCGGCTTACAGGCCCTCTCCCTTAATCATCGGAGAAAACGTGAGAAGACAAAGAGTGCTATGGGCCATCCTCCTCCTTTTCTATGCCGGTGCAATCTTTATCCTCTCAAGTTTCCCGTTAGAGGCGGGCGAGCCACTCGTCCCGTTTCCACACGGAGATAAACTCCTTCACTTCTTGGAGTTCTTTGTCTTCTTTATCCTTTCTTGGAAGGTCCTGCCGGCCCGGCGTCGACTGTTCTCCTCCTTAGTACTTACCGCAGTCTACGCAGGAAGTGATGAGTTTCATCAGTTCTTCATCGTCACCCGGGCAGCAAGTCTCTTGGACTGGCTTGCCGATCTCGCCGGTGGAGCGGCTGCTGCGGGCTTAATCGTCCTTCTCGTCCGCTTTCCCTTGCCGTTGTCTGCTAGAGTACGTATACTTAAACGGCAAGATTGCGATAAGGAGGGATAGGGATGTTCTGGGGACTTCCGTTTTTTATGGGGCCAAGTATTCTGATCTTGCTGCCAGCGCTGGCCTTGGCAATCTACGCCCAGTACAAGGTGCGTTCGACCTATTCGCGCTATTCTCAGGTGCAAACTGCGAACGGGACCAGTGCTTCGCAGACTGCGAAACGGATCCTGGAAGGAGCAGGGGTCAGTGATGTCGCCGTTGAGGGAACCCGGAGGAAGCTCTCTGACCATTACGATCCACGGGGAAAGGTATTACGTCTCTCCGATCCCAAGTCGGTGTCGGTTGCAGCGGTCGGTGTGGCAGCACATGAGGCCGGCCACGCTATTCAGCATGCGCGTGGATACAAACCGCTCGTGCTTCGTACGGCGATAGTGCCCCTAGCAAACTTCGGATCACAGCTTGCCCTCCCGCTATTTTTCGTAGGGCTGATCTTTCGCTACCAAATGCTTGTCACCGTCGGGATTTTCGCCTTCTCTCTCGCCGTACTGTTCACTCTGGTGACCCTCCCAGTGGAATTCGACGCCAGCCGGCGGGCGGTCGTCGCCCTCCGCTCAAGCCTCCTGGTAAATGAAGAGGAACTAGGAGCGGTGAAGGAGGTTCTGTTCGCCGCTGCGTTAACCTATGTCGCCGCTGCCGCGATGGCCGCACTACAGCTTCTCATGCTCCTATCGGTGAATAGAAGACGATGAAACTTGCCCCATCGCTCCTTGCCGCTGATTTTGGACAACTGCGGCAGGAGGCAAAAGAGGTTGAGCCTCTTGCTTCTTACTTCCATATAGACGTGATGGACGGCCACTTCGTTCCCAACCTGACGATCGGTCCACCGGTGGTCAACTCCCTTCGTCGCGGCCTTCAAAAGCCGTTTGACATCCACTTGATGATCGACCACCCCGCGATACACGCCCCCCACTTTGACGTGAAACCCGGTGACTTCATCACGTTTCATGTTGAAGCAAAGGACGATCCTGCGCTTACGATCGACGTGATTAAGAAGATCGGCGCGAATGTCGGAATTTCACTGCGACCAAAGACGTCTCTTGAGGCGATCTTCCCTTACCTCGATGAAGTTGCCCTCGTCCTGGTGATGAGCGTGGAGCCAGGGTTCGGCGGGCAGGCGTTCATGCCGGAAGCCATCGAGCGGATCCGCTGCCTCCGCCGAAAGATCGGTGATCGATCGATCATGATCGCGGTAGACGGAGGAATCGGGCCGGAGAACGTCCGCGACGTCGTGGAAGCCGGAGCACAGCTCATCGTGGCCGGTTCGTCAATCTTTAAACAGGAGGACCGCTTGGCAGCGATGCGTGCCCTGCTGGAGGCGGCAGGATGACCCCCAACGAACTCAATAAACCCAATGAACCCAACGAACTCAATAAACTCAACGAATGACGAGCGCTTTATGGAGATTGCCCTTGAGCTCGCTAGAAGAGGCGAGGGGTGGGTCAACCCAAACCCGATTACCGGTGCAGTCGTAGTTAAGAACGGAGTCATAATCGGTCGGGGCTATCACAAGGCGTTCGGAGGACCGCACGCCGAGGTGTTTGCCCTCGAGGAGGCTGGAGAGAATGCTCGTGGTGCCACCTTGTATGTGACCCTGGAGCCGTGCTGTCATCACGGGAAGACCCCTCCTTGCACGCGGCTAATCGTTGACGCAGGGATCAAGCGGGCAGTGATCACCTGTCGGGATCCTAATCCGTTAGCCAACGGGCAAGGAATCGGCCACCTGCACGAGGCAGGGATCGAGGTCACAGAAGGGGTGTTAAAAGAGGAATCGAAACGGGCAAACGAGATCTTCTTCAAGTTCATCACCACCCACCTTCCGTTTGTGCAGCTCAAACTCGCCATGAGCCTTGACGGAAAGATCGCCACCCGAACAGGAGATTCAAAGTGGATCACAGGAGAAGCATCCCGGAGGGAGGCACACCGGCTTAGGCGAAAGTTTGCCGCTGTCTTAGTCGGTCTAAAAACAGTGATCGTCGATGATCCCAGGCTCACCGTGCGCCATGTCCTCGGTAAAGATCCGATCCGGGTCGTGCTGGATGGACAAGGCAAGATCGCAGTTGAGGCGACGCTCCTTCGCGACGCGGGGAGAACGATCATTGCCACCGTCGCAATGTCTAGAGACAAAGAACAAGCGCTACTCGACTTGGGGGTGGAAGTATGGCGACTCCCCGCAGACCAGGGTCAGGTTGACCTCCAGTCGTTACTGAAACGCCTCGGCGAGGAAGGCATCGATTCGGTCCTCGTAGAGGGCGGTGGTGAGACGGCCGCCTCGTTCCTTAGTGCTCGCTTGGTGGACAAGGTTTCATTCTTTATCGCCCCGATCATCATCGGTGGCCGCGATGCGGTCCCTGCAGTGGGGGGAATCGGCAGCGAATACGTCTCCGAAGGGATCCTGCTGCACGATATCGAGGTAGAGCAAGTCGGGGAAGACACTCTCTACACAGGCTACCTTGAAAGGAGGAAGAAATGATCAACCGCTATACCCTCTCACCGATGAAGGAGTTGTGGACCTTAAAGGCCCAGTACGAGCGGTGGCTTGAGGTGGAACTCGCTGTCCTTACGGCAATGGAGAAACTCGGGGAGGTCCCCACGGGGACGCTTGCTGCTGTTAAGAAGACTGTTCGCATCGACCTTCCCCGTATCCAGGAGATCGAGGGTGAGATTCAGCACGACTTGCTTGCCTTCATACGCTCGTTAGAGGAGCAGGCCGGTGATGCCGGCCGATACATCCATCGTGGCCTCACCTCGTCTGACGTGAAAGACACCACCCTCGCACTGCAGATGCGCGATGGACTCAACATCATTTTGGAAGTAGCGTACCGGCTTCAGGAGGCGCTCCTTAAAAAGGCACGCCAGTACCAGGACCTAGTGATGGTTGGCCGAACACACGGGATGCACGCTGAACCGACGACGCTCGGGCTTAAGCTCTTCCTTTGGCATGAGGAGGTCGGCCGCGACATCCAGCGCCTCGAACGAGCACTTAAAACGATCTCAGTGGGAAAGATCTCTGGCCCGGTGGGAACCTACTCGCAGGTCTCTCCTGAGGTGGAGAGGCTCACTTGCAAGAACCTCGGCCTTCAACCGGTGAGGGTGTCAAGCCAGATCCTCCAGCGCGACCGGCACGCCGAAGTGATAGCAGCTATTGCGATCACGGGGGCAACGTTGGAGAAGATGGCTCTGGAGATCCGCAACCTCGCGCGCAGCGAGGTCGGTGAAGTCGAGGAGCCAGTTCCGGAGGGCTCCTCCTCTATGCCCCACAAGCGCAACCCGATCACCTCAGAGCGTATCTGTGGACTGGCGCGGTTGTTGCGGGGAAACCTTCAAGCGGCGTTGGAGAATGTCGCCCTGTGGCACGAGAGAGATATGTCTCACTCCTGCGTCGAGCGAGTTATCATTCCTGACAGCTTCCTCCTCGCCCACTACATGCTTGTTAAGATGACCACCCTTATTGACCGGCTTGTGGTCCACAAAGAGCAAATTCAAAAGAACCTCGATCTGACGAAAGGAGCGATCTATTCCCAGATTCTCCTGATTGAGTTAGTTGAGCACGGAATGGTGCGAAGCAAAGTGCATGAGGTGCTCAAGGCGGCATCGAAGCGAGCACTTGACACAAATACATCGCTTCTGTCCGTTCTCAACGATGATCCCCAGGTAGCAGAGCTCCTGAAAGAGCAAAAGATTGACGAGGACGCCCTGCTCGAGCGGCTACGCGCCACTAGCCACAGAATTATCGGGCATGAGTGAAACACATCTTTTCTGAGTGGTGGAGTGGGTGCCCTAGGCTTGTAATCAGATCCTACGCCATATTAAACCGTTTCTATCATGAGTGTGGACGCAGAATATGAATGAAGCACTCTTAACGCATGTGGAAGCCCTCGCGCGAGAGATCGGCCCGCGGGGGACAGGGACGGCAGGAGAGGCGCAAGCGGCGCACTACGTCCGTGAACAGTTACAAAAGCTCGGCCTGGCAGCAAATGAACAGCGTTTTCTTGCAGTGGGGGATATGAACTGGTTTCCCATCTCCGCTGCCCTGTTGGCTCTGTGCGGAACGATGATCTATCCCTGGGCGGGCTGGACGCGCTGGTTAGGGGCGCTTTTGGCCGGGCTGGCTGCACCGCTCCTTTGGTGGGCGATCGTCCGCGCCGATAGCCCTCTCTGGTGTCTTCTTCCTCGCGTTACGAGCCGGAATGTCGTTGCTCGCGTTACTCCAACAGGAAAGACCCAACAGAGAGTGGTGGTCCTTTCACACCTCGACAGCAACCGCTGTCGTCTTACCTGGTGTGCAGGGAAGGCCAAGACCATCAAGTACGGCTCGATCGCTACACTCACCGCCTACGGCCTGAACGGACTTCTTTACCTCCTGGGAGCCGCGAGCAGGTCTCAGTGGCCTTACCTGGCCTCTCTCCCCGGCGCGGCCTACGCCATGGCAACGTTGGTCGTCCTTATCGTGGATACACGTCGTCCCTACTCACCAGGGGCGAATGACAACGCGGCGAGCGTCGCAGTAAACCTGGAACTAGCGACACGACTCGCGATAGAACCGCTGGAAAGGACAGAGGTCTGGCTTGCCTTCACCGGTGCGGAAGAGGTAGATCATCGTGGGTTGAAGGTCCTTCTAAGGGAGCACACCGAGTTCCGCGAGGCTCTCTTCATCGATCTGGAAGGGGTCGGCGGAGGAGATCTCTGTTACCTCACGCAGGAGGGACTCATCAAACACTACCGGCCCGATCCAAGGCTCCTCAAGCTTGCGGAAGAGGCGGCGAAGAGGCGGAGCGATTTGCAAGTAGGATCGACTGAGATGCTGGTGGTCGATGAGGTGCAGACCCTGCGGCGGTTGGGCTACCGCGCGATCTGCCTCGCGGGTAGGGACCCACAGACCGACTCTATTCCCTACTGGCACACCTGCGAGGACACGCTGGAGCACGTTTCCGCCGTGGCGCTCGGGCGGGCAGCGGAGTTCGTCTGGGAGATGCTTAACCAGATCGATGCCGCACCGAGAGGTGCTCACACCTGTCCTTAACGCAGAAGCGCTCCTTTGACGAGATCTTTTCCCACCTTCCACAGGCCGCCGGGGAAGCGATGCGCGTCGGCGAGCACCTTATCGAGTGCGTCGAGGGCGTAATCGACCTCCTTCTCGCCGATGACGAGAGGCGGTAGGAACTTGACGATGTTCACCCGGTGTCCGGAGACCTGAGTAAGGAGACGATGATCGTGCATCAGGCCCATCACCACCATCTGGGCGAACAACCCCTCCTGCACCTTTTCGAGCGCGGTCCATCCTCCTTTCAGCTTGAGCGATTTCGGCGGACCGAACTCGATAGCCACCATCAGTCCCTTCCCGCGCACGTCCTTCACCATCTCGTAGCGGTCCTTCAATCGTTCGAGCCCGGCCAGGAACCGCTCCCCCATCCGGGCGGCGTTTGAGACTAGATCCTCCTCCTCCAGAACCTCAAGCATCGCTAGCCCCGCCCCCATTGCGAGTTCGTTCATCCCGAAGGTGTTGGAGTGAACGACCGCGCGTTCGAGCCCAGAGAAGACCTTCTTGTGAATCTCCCGCCGCGCGAGTATCGCCCCCACTGGGACGAAGCCACCGCTGAGCGCCTTAGAGATAGGAACGATGTCTGGCGAAATTCCCCAGTGCTCACCGCAGAAGAACCTCCCTGTCCGGCCGAGTCCAGCCTGAACCTCATCGGCGATGAAGAGCGTCCCATACTCGTGGCAGAGGCGCCCTGCCTCTGGGAGAAACCGATCATTCGGGATATAGACCCCCTTCCCCTGGATCGGCTCGGCGATGAACGCCGCCACGTCCCCCTTCTTCAGTTCGCGCTCCAGGACGTCGAGATCGTTCATCGGAATCGGCGTCGCCGGAAGGAGTTCCCCAAACCCGGAGGTGAAGTGCTCGCTCCCGTTGACCGATAGTGCTCCCAGTGTCAGGCCGTGGAAAGCATGATCCAGATACAAGAATCGCTCACGACCGGTCGCCGCACGGGCGAACTTCAGCGCTCCCTCGACCGATTCTGCCCCGGAGTTGGTGAAGAAGACCGCGTCGAGCCCGGGATAGCTCGCCTTTCCCATCTGCGTTAATCGCTCCGCCAATAGACCCGCAAGCAAAGGACAGTCCATCTGAATCAGGTTTGGTCGATCCAGGTTGAGCAGCTCACGCAAGACCCGTTTGATTTTGGGGTGGTTTCGTCCCAGGTGAAAGACGCCATACCCACCGAGGAAGTCCAGATACTTGTTTCCATCCTGATCGTAAAGGTAAGCACCCTCGCCTTTAGTATAGACCTCATCATAGCCGATTATTCGTAGCACCCGGACAAAGGCCGGATTGATGTATTTCCTGTGTAGATCGTAATTCTCTCCGTTGTGCTCCGCGAGAAGCTGGGCAATCTCCATCATGCCACCTCCTTTTGCGATCTTAGCGCCCCTGGCAGAAGTTGTAAAATCCCTTTCCCTTGACTTGTAAAGCCCAATCCGCTAAAGAAGAGATTTGAGGATCACATCATACAAGGAGGATGTAACGTGAGAAGCCGATACTTCTATTTAGCGGCATCTTGCTTGATCTTTTGTAGCATCCTGCTCACCCTGCCATTTGCTGTTCCGCTGGTCAGCGGTAACCCCGCTATCCAGTCCATCGCGCAAGGTGACCAAGCCTACAACCAGCGATTCGATATCGAAACTGATGAGCCTATGGAGTTCCTCAAGGCTTATAAGCCCCATATCGAAAGAGCTATCGGCTACTATGCGATTCCTATACAAGATCCAAGCACCCTGTCGATCCAATCTCAGGCCTATGTGTACAACCGCCTTGCTCAGCTCAATTATGAGCTTGCCAAGGTCTTGATCTTAGAAGAGGGTAAAGAGCAAGAGATCACGGATGCACTCGTCCAAGGTAAGGAATACGGGTTTATGAGCCTCGAGCTTCACTCAGGCTTTGACAGAGAAAGGTTCATTGATACCCTCAACTGGGTCAAAGATGTGGCCGCCCTGGTGTGGACAGCGGACTGTTGGGGAACATGGCTTGGGTATAATCCAATAGAAGGTTTCCTGAATCTTTCCAAAGTCAAAAAGATGTACGAGCAAGCCATAGCAGTAGATGAGTATTTCTGGGGCGGTAGTAGTCATATTGGACTAGGGGCACTTCTTGGAACAACACCGAGCATGCTCGGTGGAGATCCGCAGGAGGCCCAAGAGCAGTTTAAAAGAGCATTGGAAATCGATCCTGATTATCTCCCTACCTCAGTTGTCTATGCTGAAAGCTACGGTTTCACTCATTTCTTTGGCACCCGGAATGGCATCCGCAACCGGCAGCTTATAGAGGAGCGGTTGACTTTCGTCACTGAAGCTCCGGTGGGCGAAGAAAGGCCTTTCTGGAACTGGGAGGCCAAAGCCGAAGCCGAGCTTCTATGGTCGGAATTGGAAAGGTTCTCTTCTCGATGAGGATTCCGATAGACAGGGCCCGGCAGCCGTTCTACAATGCGCTAGCTAGGTGCGGTGCGGACGTAGCCGTTATCGTGAAACCAGTCGACGGCTTTTCGAAGCGCACCCTTGGCGGAGTTTTGAGGGAGACCGAGCTCGCGGATCGCCTTGCCTGGATCGTAGTACATGTAGTGACACGACATGCGGATCGTGTCCGGAGTCATGCGCGGCGTAGCTCCCGTAATCTTGCAGAAGGCGGCGTTTAAGTACGATAGCCCAAGGATCGGATAGTAGGGAATCTTCACGCGTGGTGCGGGGATCCCGGTGATCTCGGAGAGGAGGCCGAGTAGTTCGCCCATCGTCATATCCTCCCCACCGAGGATGTAGCGCTCGCCGATCCGTCCCTTTTCAGCGGCTAGGAGGTGTCCAAGTGCCACGTCCTCGACATCGACTACATTCATCCCAGTCTCCACGTATGCGGGGATACGGTTATTGAGAAAGTCGAGGATCGTCTGGCCTGTCGGGGTCGGCTTGATGTCGCGCGGGCCGACCGGGAATGAGGGATTGACAATCACCACGGGAAGGCCGCTACGGGCGTAGTCGAGAGCAACCTGTTCGGCACGGTACTTACTCTTCTTATAGTCACCGATGATCTTTCCGGGGTCGACCGGCGTCTCCTCAGTCACAGGTTCTTTTCCCTCGGGAACCGCCAGAGCGGCGACTGAGCTCGTGTACACAATACGTTCTACGCCCGCTTCCTTTGCGACCTCAAGAACGTTACGGGTTCCCTCAACGTTCACCCGCTCGATCAGCCCGGGCTCACGGACCCAGAACGAATACAGAGCCGCCGCGTGAAAGACCCGCTCACACCCCTGCACTGCTCGCCGCAGGGAATCGACATCGGTGATATCCCCTTGAACAAGCTCGATCTCAAGGCCATCCAGGTTGCGCATATCTGCGCCCTTACGGACGAGAGCGCAGACCTCATAGTCGGCTTTCAACAACTCCCGCACGATGCTTGAACCGATAAACCCCGTTCCACCCGTCACAAATGCCTTCAAAACAAGTCCCTCCTCTCCGGCGATCGCTCAAATCACGCAGGGGACAGATCACGCTTCTTCCATATCTTGGCTAAAGTTATAATAAGAAAGAGATCACTCCCAATTTTAAGGGAGGTGATTCTTCTGAGACGGGACTCTCACGTCTTGGTATCGTTGCTTGGGATCGCGCTCCTCATCTCTGGCTGTTCTTTAGTTTAGGCATGATCGACTACGCGGGAACAATCATGCGATTAACCTACCAGATGAGTATTGCGCACGAAAAGCGGCCTATCCTCAATCTCCTGGCGAACCCTTAAGGATCAAGAGTTACTCTCCTTGGATTCGGTAAACGGTGTTCCCATTACGGGGAATGTTCGCTGGCCACTCCTCCTCGGCTTGGGGAAGGGTCACCAACAGACCAACCTCGCTTCCTCCACCAACTTCCGTCACCGCTTTGTGATCGACCTCCAGCGACTCAACCGTCTGCTCGATGTAGGTGTGCGGACCTCTGATACAGATCCGGTCGCCCACTTTGAGTGTCTGGCCTGCGAGGATCTTTACCGCGGCTACGCAAATCCTCTGAAAGAAATCGGTGACTCGTCCAATCTCAATCTCCGAGTGCGCCATGTGCACCGCCTCCTTCCGCACGTAACAAACTTCCCTCTACTTCATCCGTCATCACCCTAGGCGGAAAAGGCAGGAAAGTCAACACGGCAGACAAGCAAGAGAGATAATGGGCGAAGCAGGGCTCGAACCTGCGACCTTTCGGATGTGACCCGAACGCTCTTCCAACTGAGCTATTCGCCCAATAGGCACTCCTCCACGTTCTTCTTTATTCTAGCGAGCCTAAGGCGGGGAATCAAGCATCAAATTCCGCATTCCCCAGTAGGTCAGTCAGGCTCTCCCCCGCCCGCTTCCTCGTGATTTCCACCAGTCCGAGACCGGTGATGTCGATGAAGTCCGTCGGAACTCGATCCTTTTTAAACTCTTCTTTGACTTTGTTGACCACCTGCTGCTCATAACGTTGGGTCTCCATATCCACAAAGTCAACCACGATAATCCCGCTGATCTGCCGCAGGCGCAACTGTCGCGCGATCTCCTGTGCTGCCTCCAGGTTCGTGTTCAGAATTGCCGCCTGTTGGTTGCGGTGCCGCACATCCGCCCCTGTATTGACATCGATCGCAGTGAGGGCTTCGGCTTCATCAATTACTAGAAACCCACCGCCAGCGAGGTTGACCCGACGAGAGAGGGTCTCTTGAATCTGTTCCTCCACATGAAAGTTTTTGAAGAGTTGAGTCTTATCCTGATGCAGGCGGATACGATCTTTGTACTCCGCCATCTGCACGTAGTCAAGAAAATAGAGGATTTTCTCCTGAAAAAACTTCGAGTCGACAATCACCTCATGGACGTCGGGAAGAAGTCGATCACGAAGGATCGTTTGCACCAGCCCCATCGTCTTATGCAATAGTTGCGGAGCCGACGAATTACGGGCTGCCTCCTGAGTCCTTTCCCAGGTTTCAGCAAGGAGCCGGTAGTCGCGCTCCAGAGCCTCCTTACTCGCTCCCTGCGCGGCTGTGCGGGCGATCATCCCCTCGCCATCCCTCTTTAACCCACGCGCGATCCGCCGAAGGCGACGCTGGTCCCGGACGTTCTCGATCCGGCGCGAGACACCGAGGCGGTCCTCCGTAGGAAGTAATACCCAGTACCGCCCGGGGAGGCTGATCTTTGTCGTCCCCTGTGGGTTCTTTGAACCTATCCCACTACGCCTCACCTGCAAGATCAAAGTCTGACCAGAACGGAGGATCTTATTGATTGGCGCCGCTCCATGCCACGGCTTAAACCCACAGCTCAAAAGCATTGCATCATTGATCTCCCCTTGGGAGAGGAACAAACTCTTCTTCTCTCCAACATCGACAAACGCCGATCCCAAACCAGGAAGGACATCTTCCACCCTCCCTTTATAGATATTCCCAACGATCTTTTCCTGCGTCGGGTGCCCGTAGTAAATCTCCATTAGTCGGTCGTCCTCCAGGATTGCCACGCGCGTACGCTTGGCCTGCTGATCGGATGAATCGACCGATATCAGAATCCTTTTTCCTTTAATTTGGTCACCTTCTTTCCCTCATCGAGTCCTGCCAGAATCTTGGCAAATCGTTTCCCATTTCTCGGATCTACTATCTTGGGTGCAATCTCGAGGAGCGGAACCAGGACGAACCGCCGTTCGTGCATGCGCGGATGCGGGATCTCCAACCCCTCTTCGCGGACTACCTGACCCTTATATAGGAGCACATCAATATCAAGCACGCGCGGTCCGAACCGAAACGTCTTTTTCCTACCTCTCTCTCTCTCGATCCTCTTGCACAGGACGAGAACCTCCCGTGGCATGAGGTTCGTCCGACCAGCGACGACCGCGTTCAAGTACCACGGTTGCTCAATAAGGCCAACCGGTTCGGTTTCATAGAGAGAAGAACGTCGTCGTACAGTTACACCCCCGTTCTCAAGCGCGGCGATCCCCCCCTCAATATGCAATCTACGCTCTTTGATGTTCGAGCCGAGGCAGAGGAAGACCCACTCCGTAATTACCTCCGCTCCTTGATCAACTCGATTGCAGCACATGCCACCTTCCCTAAGCCCGGTGGGCTGAGCTTCTGCACCCGTACGAGTATCCTCAGTATCTTGGAGAACCGCGCAAGCAGACCGTTTGCGATCGCATCGGCAAAGGACTCGATGAGAAAATATTGTCGTGTCCGATTGATCCCGCGAACAGTGCTTACTATCTTGCGGTAGTCAATACTATCCTCTAAACTATCGCTGCTTGTGACCTTCTCAAACTTCCCTTCCAATTCAAGATCGATTCGAAAACAGTTTCCCTTCGTGCGCTCTGCGTCAGTGCAGCCGTGAAAACCGACCAGCTCAATTCCCTCAACAACAAGGCGGACACTTTCTAAGCGAGCTCCCATACCTACCCTTTTCTCTATTGCGAAGGCGAGAGACTTTCAAGAGGGCGCGTTATCGGTAACGATCACTGAGAAGTCCCCAATACGAAGGAACAAACCGGCAAGAGCGCTAAGGAATCCGAGACGATTTCGCTTGAGATCTTCCTCCTTAGCCATTACGAGCACGTCATCAAAATAGCGATCAATCGGCTCCTTTAGTACAACTAGGCGCTCGATCGCCTCCGCGTAGTCTCCCGTCTTGAAAAAGCGCGTGAGTTGCCCCTCCACCTTCAAGTACTCTCTCCACAGAACCCGTTCGGCCTCTTGCGTAAACAGCTTCGGGTCAAATTGATCAGTCTCGACGGACTTGGTAATGTTACGCACCCGAGAAAACGCAATAACGAGTGACTGAAACGTCTCCCGCTTGCGCCAGGTAGTGAGCACCTGGGCGCGCCGGAGCAGGCGGTAGAAGTTTCCCACCTCAGCTGCCGAGACGGCAGCGATCACATCGGCGGGAATATTGCAGTAGTGCCTGAGAAATTGGCGGACACGCTCGGTAAGGAACTTCACTACATTCGACATCTCCACCTTTTGCTCGATCGTCGTGTAGATCTCTTGCGAGACGTGGATGAGGTCAAGAAAGTCGAGGTCGATCCCCTTCGCGGTCGCTAGGTGAATAAGACCGTTCGCCTGGCGCTTGATCCCGTAGGGATCGCGCGAACCAGTCGGTTCCTCCCCCGCAAGGAGCGCTCCCACTACCGTATCGAGCTTATCCGCCAAGCTGATTACAATACCTACATCACTTTGCGGCAGTTCACCGCCAGAGAATGAAGGAAGATAATGCTCGTGGATGGCCACGGCAACTGTGTCCGGTTCACCGTCGAGACGCGCATAGATCTTGCCTGCAACCCCCTGCAACTCGGGAAATGCCTTCACCAACTCGGTGACGAGATCCGCCTTGCACAGGAAAGCAGCCCGATCGATATCGGCAGGGGTTCCTCTTCCTGTACGGATGACAATCTCACCGGCCAGCGCACGAATCCGCTCCACCTTATCCCATAGCGACCCGAGACGGACATCGTAGATCACCTTGCGTAACTCGCGCACTCGCTCAGCTAATGGGCAATGCCGATCTTTGTCGAAGAAGAATTGCGAATCGCGCAGGCGTGCACGCACCACCCGCTCGAACCCAGCACGCACAATCCCTTTCTCATCACGAAGCCCGTCGCGGAACCCCATGAAGTAGGGCGAGGTCCCATCGGAAAGGATGAAGGGAACGAACTTTCCCTCCTCTCGCAGAGTTGCCTGTACCACCTCAGCTGGAAGGTTGATGAACTCGGTTGAGACGTGACCGAGAACGGGAGTCGGATGTTCCCCACCGTTGACGATCCGCCCAAGAAGCTCCCCGTCGATCAGATACTCCCCTTTGAGCTTTCTCGCCGCCTCCTTGAGACTTCCGATAACAGCTTCTTCCCGCGCTTGTGGATCCACCGTAACCAAGGCCTCTTCCAGAGCTGTCTCATATACTGCTGCGCTCTCAAGGGTGACCTCTTCCTGTTCGAGGAACCGATGCCCACGGGTGACACGGGAGGCGCGAAGGGTCCCCAAGGTTACAGGGATAACCTCTTTCCCATACAGGCAAACGAGCCAGCGAATCGGCCGGAGGAAGGTGATGCCGGAGTTATCCCAGCGCATGCTTTTGCTCGGATGAAGCCGCTTTACCAATGGGGGAAGGATCTCAGGAAGAAGATCTACTGTCTTGCGACCGGGGACGGTCTGTCGGGCAAACGCGTAGACCTTCTTCTCAACCTCTACCCGTTCAAGGGCCTCAACAGCTACTCCCTGAGTCTTGGCAAACCCGATCGCCGCTTGCGTTGGGCTCCCGTCAGGATTGAAAGCTACCGCCGCGGGTGGGCCCTTTACCTCTTTCACTTGGTCCTCCTGGACTGAAGCGAGATCCCGCACGATAAGCACCAGCCGGCGCGGAGTATAATGAAGATCGACCCGCTTGTAGGCTAGATGGGCAGCGGAAAATGCCCTCTCAGACTCTGCCTTCAACTCCGCCGCTAAGCGCGGCACCTCCAGCGCAGGCATTTCTTCGGTCCCGATCTCAAACAGCAGGTCAGGCAACGTTCTCTCCTATTTCCAGATATCCTTTAGCACACCCTTTAGCCAAGTCACGGATGCGAGCGATGAAGCTCTCCCGCTCGGTAACACTTATTACCCCACGCGCATCAAGGACGTTGAACAGGTGCGAGCACTTGAGCGCATAGTCGTAGGCGGGAAAGACTAAACCCACTGCCAGGCTGGCACGGCACTCCTCCGCACAGAGACCGAACATCTCCTGGATCCGCTCCACACCCGCTGCCTCGAAGTTGTATATCGAGAATTGGCGCTCCTTCTCCCACCACAGCGTTTTGTAGGTAACCTCGTCATTCCATTGAAGACCGTAGGTACTCTCCTTTTCTTGGAGAAGAAGGGCGATTCGCTCCAAGCCATAAGTCAACTCGACTGAAACCGGATCAAGGGTGACGCCCCCCATCTGTTGGAAGTAGGTGAACTGGGTGATCTCCATCCCATCAACCCAGACCTGCCAACCGGCCCCCCATGCACCTAGCGTCGGCGACTCCCAATCGTCTTCAGCAAACTTCACGTCGTGCTCGGCTAATTTCAGCCCCAATTCCTCCAGGCTTGTCAGATAGATCTCCTGAATCCCCGCTGGTGGCGGCTTAAGGACTGTCTGATACTGATGGTGTAATCGTAGTCTAATCGGGTTCTCCCCATAACGGCCGTCAGTCGGTCGCCGACTTGGCTCCACATATCCAACTCGCCATGGACTTGGTCCCAACGTTCCAAAGAAGGTCGCTGGATTGAACGTCCCCGCACCGGTCTCTACATCGTATGGGTGAAGGATCAGGCACCCCTGGTGTCGCCAAAAGTTATGTAACTGGAGGATGATCTCCTGAACGTTCATCCTATTCCTCAGCCACCCCCTCTTTAGCCGTTCCAACAAGGACGGCGAATGTCTCCGCATCATGCACTGCAATTTCTGCTAGGATTTTGCGATTTAGACCCACTTCCTGGCGCTCAAGGCCGCCAATGAACTTCGAGTAGGACATTCCATTAAGCTTTGCTGCAGCGCTGATCCGTGTGATCCACAGCCGACGAAAGTCACGCTTGCGCCGGCGACGATCGATGTAGCTATTGCGTAGGGCTTTCATCACCGCCTGCTTGGCGATTCGGTGCGAAGTCCCTCGCTTTCCTTTGAACCCTTTTGCGAGAGCCATGATCTTCTTGCGGCTCTCCTTACGCTTACTTCCTCCACGTACTCGTGGCATCTTCCTCTCCTCCTACCGCCTGACCTAGTCTCCGATCATTTTTTTGATCATCTTTGCCTGTCCGCCAGTAAGCTCCTTCCCTTGCCGCGCTTGGCGCTTAGCCTTCGGCCTCTTCTTGATGTTTTTATGGAAGTAGTTGGACATGTGGTGGAAGAGCTTACCGCTCTTCGACCGTTTGAACCGCTTGCTTGCCCCCCGGTGCGTTTTCTGCTTAGGCATTCCAATTCCACCTCCTCCTGTTCATCGTTGCTGAGTCGGAACCAATAGCATCTGCAGTACCTTCCCTTTTGCCTTTGGCTGCTCTTCCACCTTGGCAATGTCACTCACCTGCTCGGCGACCCTCGCTAATAGATCCCGGCCGCGAGAGGCATGCACGATCTCGCGGCCGCGGAAGAAGACGCTAATTCGAACCGTGTCTCCGCGACTCAAGAACTCACGCACTCGCTTCATCTTCGTTTGGAAATCGTGCTCCCCAATCTTGATCGTGAACTTCATCTCCTTCAACCGAGAGCGGCGCTTCTGTTTACGCTCGCGTTTCTCCTGCTGATAGTGGTACTTCCCGTAGTTAACGATCTTGCAAACGACCGGCTGCACTTGGGAGGCTACCTCTACCAAGTCGAAACCGCGCTCCTTCGCCAAAGCGATAGCTGCGTCGGTAGCCATCACCCCGAGGTTCTCTCCCCGCTCGTCGATCACCCGGATCTCAGTCTCACGGATCCGCTCGTTAACTCTTAATTTTCTTTTGACTATAGTCGCCTCCTATCTTGTTTGACGTATTTCCGTCAACTGTATATCTCGATACAGATTGTGCTTTCCAATGTAGGTCGCAACCTGAGGTGGTACCCACTCCTCGAACGCTTCTCCATGCTTCACCTGTCGGCGCACCCAAGTGGAGGATAGGTCGACCTCCTCCATATCGATAAAGTGAATCTCCGCAAGGGCGAACGGCGAAGCGGAAAAGGCTTCGCATGCAATCCCGTCTCGCGGTGCGAGAATAAAGGGGACGCTCGCCAGGAGAGCCTTCGGTTCCTTCCACGTCTCGATCTGCAACAATAGATCAGCCCCTACAATGAAACAGATCCCCTGTGGGTAGATCTCCCTCATGGCGCGGATTGTGTCGATCGTATACGAGGGACCCTCACGGTCGATCTCGATCCGTGAGACCGAGAAGTTCCGATAAGGGGCGATTGCTCGCTTCACCATCTCGTAACGGTCCTCCTTACTCACACCATTCTCAACTTCCTTATGCGGTGGGATCCCACTGGGGATGAACACTACCTCCCCCAGCGCAAACTGCTCAAGCGCCTTATCTGCCACCAGCAGGTGCGCATCATGCAGAGGATTGAATGTCCCCCCGAATAACCCTACCCTAGTCTCTAAGCTCAAGTTCCACATCTCCTATGCGGAGAAGATCCCCACTAGCAAACCCCCGCCGATTGAGTTCTCGCAAGACTCCCATCTTCCTCAGTCGTTCGCTTAAGTATTCCCACGCATCGTGGCTGTCGAGGTTCAGCTTTTTCACTAGTCTCTCCACCGCTTCCCCCTCGACGATGAACACGTTCCCATCCCGATCAATTCGGAACCCCTCCTCGCCGTGATAGCGGTAGACACGGCGTAAGGGGGCTGGTTCCTCTTCCTTCACAGTGGCGGCCTGCAAACTACGATAAACCTTCATAATCAACTCGCGTATCCCACGACGGTTTGCGACCGAGATTGGGAGGATCTCCACTCCGTTGGCGGCGAAGCGCTTTCTTGATTTCTCTATCTCTTCGGACCCAAGTAGGTCAACCTTATTCCCGACAACAACCTGCGGCCGCTTCATCAGCGCCTCACTGAACGCAGCCAGCTCCGCGTTGATGTGGTGGTAGTCTTCAAGTGCGTCCCGTCCTTCGAGCATGGCTAAATCGATCATGTGGACTAACACGCGCGTCCGCTCCACATGACGGAGAAAACGATCGCCTAATCCCCTACCAGCGTGTGCCCCTTCGATCAGGCCAGGAATATCAACAGCAACGAACTGGTGCTTACCATCAACATCAACTACCCCCAGGTTGGGGACGAGGGTAGTGAACGGGTAGTCCGCTACTTTAGCTCTCTTCGCGGAGATGCATGAGATGAGGCTCGACTTACCAACATTGGGATAACCGATGATCCCGACGTCCGCGATGAGCTTCAGTTCCAGGCGAAGGGTCTTCTCCTCCCCTTTTAATCCGCGTTCGCAGATTCGTGGCGCCTGCCGAACCGAGGTCGTGAAACTCCGATTTCCGCGACCACCTTCGCCCCCGTGCACGAGGATCACCTCGTCCCCCGGCGAGGCGAGATCGACCAGAGCTTCCCCGCTGGTCACGTCTCGAACGAGCGTACCCACCGGAACCAGAATCAGCTTGTCCGCGCCCCGTGCTCCGCGCCGGGTGTTCTTCCCCCCATTTTTCCCGTCACCAGCGCGGAATTTCGGCTCATTGCGGAAGGCATACAAGGTAGATAGGCCTGATAAGGCCCGCATCACTACTGATCCACCGCTCCCTCCGTTTCCACCATCCGGCCCTCCCTGTCGGCTATGTCGATTGGAGATAAAACTGATTACACCGTCCCCCCCACGCCCTCCTTGGACGCGGATCGTCGCTTCATCAATGAACATAGAAAGAAAAACCTGAAGGGGTAAACATCGGGAGGGATTAAGCCTCCTGCGTCGGCAGGACGCTCACGTACTTTTTCTTGCGACCTTCGAATTGGACATAACCGGGGACGGTAGCATAAATCGTGTAATCCCGCCCCAAGCCAACGTTCTTTCCTAAACCGTACTTGGTGCCACGCTGGCGGACAATGATCATCCCCGGGTTTACCCACTCTCCACCGAAACGCTTCACACCCAGACGTTTGCCTGAACTGTCGTGAACATTCGACGTTGAACCTGTACTCGTCTTGTGTGCCATTGATACTCCTTCTTACACCCGTACACCTACAGTGGCCTCGTGTACCACGAAGTCACCGGGATATTCCTTTGCCAACATCTTGAGACCAATTACAAGGGTCTCCATAATCGCGTCGATCTCGCGGTTAAGATAAGGATCGCTCCGATCAACGACGAGGCGGAGCTCCTTTCCAACGGAAAAATCAGGGGCTACGTGCAGGTAGTCGGTCATCGAGGAGATCGTCGCCTGCAGGAAGTGGAGAGTACTCGTTGTAGCGATGCTTCCCTCTCCCATTCCCCTGCCGGTAAGCTCGAGAATCCGGTTTTGTTCGTCACGCTGAATGATAATCTCTTCCACGTCTATTCCCCTTAGGATTCGATCTTAGTGATGAGCGTCGTCATGTAGGGCTGACGGTGCCCTTGCTTACGCCGGTATCCTTTCTTGCTCTTGTACTTGTAGACAATGATCTTGTCCCCCGATCCCTCCTCTCGCACCTCTCCCTTCACTTTCACATCATCGAGATAAGGAGCTCCCACTCGAACACCAGTCTCGTCGACAAGGAGTAAAACCCGTTCGAATTCAACTTCCTCTCCTACCCCAACGCCATCGATCCGCTCGTGCTCGAATAACGTTCCCTTCTCGACTCGATACTGCTTGCCACCTGTTTCAATTACTGTATACATTAAAAAGCACCTCAATCAAATCAAATTTTAGCGATCCTTGTTCCTCTTTTCAACGGGCCTACCCGATTGGCGTGCCCGGTGGGACCTCCCGGTCGGGGACCAGGAGGGTAATCTTTTCACCCTTGGCTGCAAGGAGCATGCACTCTGAAGTGATTCCCTTGATCTTCGCCGGCTCGAGGTTAGCCAACACGACAACTTGGCGACCGACGAGCTCCTCAGGAAGATAGGCCCGCTTTATCCCA
Organism: Candidatus Bipolaricaulota bacterium; assembly: GCA_030615945.1. Classification (GTDB taxonomy): domain Bacteria; phylum Bipolaricaulota; class Bipolaricaulia; order UBA7950; family UBA9294; genus UBA9294. Next base: position 36,111 of record JAUWYG010000001.1, read on the forward strand.
GCAACGGTCGTTAGGACTTCATCACCCACCTCGATTGTCAACCGATAGAGTCTGTCCGCACCTGGGATTGCTGATGTCGATCGGATCGTCCCTATGCGAAGGTCAAGTTTGCTAAACTCCTCAACAGTAATCGTCTCTCGCTTGATGTCCTCCACCTACTTTTCGATCTTTTCCACGTCGATCCGCTCGATGAGCACGCGTTCGTTGGTGAGTCGTCGACCAGCATCAGGTTTCTCAAGCTCCTCCCAACTGGCGCCATCGATTCCCATTACCGCCAGGACGGATGAGGCAAACTCAGGAATAAACGGAAAAAGGAGGATCACAATCCCCTTAACCAAATGAAAGGCACCTGCCACCGCCCCCTTGTCCTTAGTCTCCCACGGCTCCTTGCGCTGAAAGTACTCGTTTCCAGCTACCGCAAGCAAGCAGACGGCGCGCAGTGCCTGGCTAAGGAATCCTGCCTCCATGGCCCTCTCGTAATCAGATATCGTGTTTTCCAGCCGCTCTTTTACCTCCGAGTCGGCCTCATCTATGGGAACAACACCGGCGTAGCGAGTCTGGATGAAGGAGAGAACGCGGTTGATCAAATTAGCAATATTAGAGATAAGGACTCCATTAACTGCCTTCTCCAGTTCCTCCCATGAGAAGTTGACGTCGCGCCCCTCCGGTCGGTTATAGAGGAGGTAGAAGCGCCACAGCTCCGCATCTATTACCTTGAGGGCGTCATCACAGTAGAGGCCTACCCCGCGGCTTTTGGAGAAGCTTTGCCCACCAATCCAGTTCAAGTACTCAGTTGCAGCAATCTGGTCGGGGAGGTGATATCCCCGACCGGAGGCGATCAACTGTCCAGGGAAGATCAGGGTATGGAAAGGAATGTTGTCCTTACCGATAGTGTAGATCTGATGAACGTCCTCTCCGAACCAGAAGTCCTTCCAGGCCGGCTCGCCGTCGAAGTGTTCCACCGTCGCCGAGACATAGCCAAGCGCCGCCTCTCCCCAGACGTAGATTACCTTCCCTTCGGCCCCTTCGAACGGGGCTGGGATTCCCCAAGCGATGTCTCGGGTCATCGCACGCGGCTTCAAGCCCTCTTCGATCATTCGCTGCGTAAGGCGGTGGACGTTTCCCTGGAAGTGGCGTGAGTCCACGTAGTCGGAAAGCCTAGGAGAGAGCTTGGCCAGATCGAGGTACCAGTGACGCGTTCTGCGAAACTCAATGTCCTCCTTCCCACAGAGGCTGCAAACAGGGTCGATCAACTCTTCTGGCTCGATGATCGCCCCGCAGGCGTCACACTGGTTTCCCATCGCCCCGGAGGCACCACAACGCGGGCAGGTACCGGTGATAAATCGATCGGCGAGGAACAGACGGCAGTTACGACAGTAGGCACGTTCCTCCTCGCGTGTTAGGATGTACCCTTGTTGTTCCATCTTCAGGTAAATCTCTCGTATAAACCGTTTGTGCACAGGCGCCTCAGTCGTCGTGTAGTTGTCAAACACAATTCCGAACCCCTCGATTATCGAGCAAATCCGCTCGTGGTTTAAAGAGGCGAGCTCCGCTGGAGGTATCCCGAGATGTCTTGCCTCGTACTCGATCCGCGTACCGTGTGCGTCGGTTCCGGAGACATAAAGCACATCATGCCCGCGCATCCGATAGTAGCGTGCAAACACATCGCCGGAAAGCAGTGATGAAACGAGGTTCCCCAAGTGCGGCACCCCAGAAGCATACGGCCAAGCACTGCAAACGAGTACTTTACGCTTTTCCAAGTGCTTTCTCTCCCCACGATCGGTGATAAGGTAAAATTATATCTCGCTTCGAGGAGGTCGCCAATCAACAATAGACGACTCGGGTATCTGCTTGTCATCACCGCCACTGCCTGCTGGGCTAGCCTTGGTCCCTTAGGAAAACTCTCTTTCAATCTAGGAGTCGGACCGCAGACAGTGGTTACGCTACGGACGATCACCGCAATTGTAATCGTCTTTCCAGTCCTTCTCGTCCACCAGCGACAGCTTCTGCGTCTGCCAAGAGGTTCGCTCCCCTTGTTCATCGCTCTCGGCCTTTCGGTAGCAATCAACTACAGCAGCTTTTTTCAGGCGGTCGCCCGACTGCAGGTAGGAGTTGCTACCTCGTTGTTTTACCTCTATCCCGTGCTTGTCACTGTGGGGGCCCGATTCACGCTCAAGGAGCGTTTCCCACTCGAAAAAGCAACCGCTCTTCTAACCACCGTCTTCGGGTGCAGCCTTGTTTCCGGAGTCTGGGAGAACTCCGTTTCAATCTCCGCGGTGGGAATCTTTTTCGCCCTCGCCTCCGCCTCCGGCTGTGCCGCCTATACACTGCTGGTCAAAGTGGCAGTTCGCGAGCATCCGCCGGAACGTGTTCTCGCCTATTCCCTCGCCTTTGCTCTCCCCTTTCTGCTCCTGGCAAATCTCCTCACTCGCGAGCCGGTTCTTGCACCTTGTCCACTCCCCGCTTGGGGGATCATTCTCTTGCTCGCGCTTGTTCCCACCCTCCTTGGATACTATCTCTTCGCCCTCGCCTTGAGACGGATCGAGTCGAGCCGGGCAAGCATTACCGCCACTGTGGAACCAGTTCTCGCCAGCCTCCTCGCGTACGCGACACTGGGAGAGCAGCTGAGTGCCCTCCAAATCCTGGGGATGAGCCTCATCCTTGTTGGAGCAGTCCTTATCCAGCAGGAGAGAGGTTGACTCGGCATGACGTCATCGACTAATCTGGACGGAGAGAAAGCGGATTTGAGCTCTCAATGGAGAGAAGCCCATGTCAACAGGTACCTCGCACGATAAGAGGATGACTATTACAGTGAAGGTCTTCGGTGGCCTGCGTGAGCTTGCCGCCTCCTCCGCCATAACCATTTCGCTTCCTCTTGGGACAACGGTCGCCGCCCTTCTCGTGGCGCTTCACCGCCGCGTTCCAGCACTTCACGAGAAGCTAGAGACAGGCCTCGCCGACGGCTACATCAACATCCTTCTTAACGGCCGCAACGTCCGCTTCCTTGATGGCTTGAAGACGCGTCTCCCTGCGGGAGCCACTATCGCCTTCCTCCCGCCGATCGGCGGCGGATAAAAAGAGCTATAAAGGACTGTCTTTAGAAGAAGGACCAAGCCAGAGGCTAACGGGGATTGGATCCTCCTCTAACTGATGGGAATCACTACGCGGTGGTCTGGTGAGCACCTTACAGGTTCAGTTAAGAAACTCGTAACGCCCTTGGCAGCAGCAGAGGCAGTCCTCGTTTCGCAGGATTTCTTGTGCACTGAAACTCGCTTGCCAGATATCGTAGGTGACGAGTTTCACAGGGTAATCGGGCGATCCAAGGAGGATTCTCATTGCCTGGGTAGTCTGTATCGCCGTGATCGCCCTGGCGATCGTGTTGATCAGCCCGGCGTTCCTCGCGGTAAGAACCACCTCTTCTGGGGCGGGATTCGGTAAAAGGCAACGCAGGCACGGTCCCTGCCCAGGGAGGATCGGCATCGTTATCCCATAGGTCCCGGCAACCGTCGCGAACACCCACGGGATCGTGTGCTTGACGCAGGCATCATTTAACAGGTAGCGAGAGGGAAGGTTATCAAAACCATCCAACACAAGATCGACGTTCCTGACCAACCGCTCAACGTTCTCTTTGTCCACGCGCGTGATCTCGTAGCCAATCTCAATCTGAGAGTTGATCTTTCCGAGGAGCTCCGCCATTACCTTTGCCTTGGGCCGCCCCACGTCGTCCTCCGTCATCAATACCTGCCGTTGCAGATTGCTCAACTCAACTCGGTCATGATCGACAAGGGTTATCCGTCCAATACCGGCGCGGGCGATCGTTTCGGCGTTGTTTGACCCCAGGGCGCCACAACCGGCGACGAGGACGCTCGCCCCGGCCAATCGTCGCTGTCCTTTCTCCCCGATCTCAGAGAGAATACGTTGGCAAAAATAGCGATCATCCTTGGCTGTATTCATTCGCGCTTTGTCCTTTCCTCTCCTTGTAAACGATCAGAAGAGATTTACCTGTCGGGCAGGTGGATCTGCCGCGAGTGCTCTATTAGAACATCACGGCAATGAACAGTTCAAGCAGGAGGCTATGGTAGAGTCCGCCGCTACTCTTTGTCCCGGTGAAGTAAGAGGCCCCAAGAGAGGCTCGCCAAGTCTCGGAGAGAGTGAGATTAACGTCTCCTCTCAGACTGAGGTCGAGATCATCAAGCCCCTCTTCGGAAGCCGCATAGTGCCCGTCAAGATCGACCTGAGAGGAGATCGCGTCAGTAATAGCATACGAGAAGGAGTTGCGAAAGATAGCAGTAATCGTATTCTCGCCGTCTCGCGTGACACTACGCAGCGAGATCGACAGGGTATTGCGGGGACCGTCTTGAGGGATCCAGGAGAGCCGACCGGTGAGGGTACGGTTGAGCGTCGGACGCGCCTCGCCTAAGTAGATCACTGCGCTTGAGTTCTGCGTGTAGATAAGGGTCGGCTTCAGGTCTGGGAAGCCGTTGTAGCCAAAGTTCAGTGAGAACCGATCGCGTCGCTGCTGTCGCGGCTCTCCCAAGCCAGAGACCTCTTCGCTAAATGTCACACGCGTAGAGAACATATCGAATGTGCCGTATAGTGTTCCCCGTCCACTTAAAGAGATGATCCCTTCCTTGTCCTCAAGGCTCAGGTCGAGACCCGGTGTCAGCTGACACTCGCTGATGTTGAAGCGTTCAATGCGCAGGTCGAGTTTCACTGTCTGAGTAGTGCGGAAGGTCCCTAAAGGAAGGGAACGACCAGCGGAGAGGGTGTAGTCTGCACTGGCGTTCACAACGTCGAAGCGATGCGACCAATCGGCCGATAGTCCCCATTTCTCACTACCGGTCGGCTCACCGGTGGCAAAGGCCATTGGGCGCCCCCAATCAGCTGATATAGAGAGATCTGGTAACAGTTGACAAGCCCCCTTTACCCCCAACCGATTATCGCGGCGGAGGGTCCCGAGGAGAAAATCCCCACTTAGCGCCTCATTCCAGTGCAGGGAAAGATCAAGTCTCTCATCGAATAGCTTATCCCGCAGGTTGACTTCATAGGATATCTTCCCCTCGTCGAACCCTTTGTGAATCCGGTCATCGTTTACCACCCCGTGCTTCAAAGAGAAGCCGAGATGGGGTCCGAAATCCCAGGCAAAAGAAACGTTGTTTTCCATCGTGCTTCTCCCTCGGTCGCTCCCCTGATCAATCAAGTGATAGCTGTGGGAAGCGGTCAGCTTGATATCATCGGTCGGGTGAGCTGTCCCGGAGAGGCCCCAACCTGTCGAGTCACTTCGGCCGAGCCGACCGATCGAGGTGAAAGCCGGAGAGATACTCTCGAAGCTCCCTGAGAGGGTGAATCGCCCCATGTCACGCTGGAAGCTGACCCGCCCGAGCAACCCGCGGTCGGTGTGATCTTCGGCGGAAATGTCCGTGAATCGGAAGCGGTCGCGTCCGTCGATTTCGGTCAGTGCGTTAGCAAAGGGTGTAATAACTTCGTCTATCTCCCAGACCATCAACCGGTAATCGAGATCGGCCCGACTCCCCGCCCACAGCGTCCCCTCCGGAGTGCTGGCGAGACCGGTTACCCCCCAGTCAGCGAGGATGGGCTCGTCAGAAGAGATGCGGAAGAGGCCACTTTCGCACCCATACAATAGTTCGCCGTCGATAGATGCAAGCGAGTGAACCGCCTTCCCAAAGACGAGCCAGCCTGTTCCCGTTCCGTCGTGAAAGGCGCGCAGCCCAAGCTCGGACGCCATGTATAGAGTCCGATCCACAAAGAGGAGATCCCAGACCCGAATTCCTTCCGTCCCAGGAAGCTCGATAAGCGTTTTATTCAAGTCATCAAGCGCAAACAGTCCCCTCTCACTCCCAATGTATAAGGTCTCCTCATCTACGGTCAGGGCGAGGATACTCCCCACTTCAATGAACAGCTCATCTGTGTAAGCCCTCCAGCTTGCAGGGGTGTCTATTTCCGCAACCTTCACTGATGCAAGTCCTTCCGCAGTCCCCACCCACAAGGTTCCATCGATGAGCGTCAGGGCATGAATAGAAGCATGAGGAAGACCGTCCTCCACGTAGTAACGACGCCAGTTCCCTACATGGGCCAACGGTGCCTCTCCCTCCAGGGTAAGAACGGTCAACCCAGAACTGGTGGCTATAAAGATGCGCTCTTCGTCGCTTACGATATCGTAGATGCGGTTTCCCGCAAGACCGTCCGCGGTGTTATACCCACTCCACTTTCCGCCGTGGTACACGCTGATCCCGCCTAAGTGTCCAACGAAAGTGTAATCCGGAAGAGTGAGAATTGCAGTCACTTCGTTAGGAAGCTCGATCCGAAGGTTGTCATCAAACGGGAACCGGTCATAGTTATAACCGAGCGTGAACTCGGCAGTGAAATCCTCCAGCTGCACCGAGCCAACAACGCCGGAGACAGTATGGGTGTTGGGCATAGTGCGTGCCTTATCAGGGTCTACAAGCGGGGTCGGACTATCTGCTGCCTGTAGGAGGCTGAACTCGAGTGTGAGCACATCGAAAAGAGGGAGACCGAAGCTCACCCCATAGAAGTCACGTGGGTATTCAGCGAAGCCCCCCAGGCCACCACGAAAGCGCTCATAATCGATGCGAATTGTATCCTCATCTCCCACCTCTACAAACAGGGTCAATGCACCGATCTCGTAGTCGATCGAGTAGTCGACGTCGCGTTCAAGGAGCGTCCCGTTGAGATAAACTTTTTCACTTCCTGGCACAAGCGACAGCCCAAGCATAAACATATCCCCCGAGATGGCGTAATCGAACGATACGCGCACCGCGCTGTCGCTCCCCACAAAAAAGCTCGCGGGAAAATCTAGCTCGATGATCCCTTCATTCGGGTAAAGAACCGTCCGATAATCGGCGAAATCTGGGTCAGTAATCGGCCGGAAGGTCCCTCCGGCCACACTCACCTCTACCACCAGCGAGTCCTCTTTCAGGTTCGTTCGCCGAAGATCGTAGTAGCGACGGCGCCCCCCCTCAGTGAGAGGGTAGTCCTGCCCATCGACAACCAGAGAAACAAAGACCGCAAGCTGCTCAAGAAAGGCCAGTTCGTAGTCGGTCCCGATGTTGAAAGGGTAGCGCTTCTTCTGCTCCTCGGTGAGTTCATCCTCGTTATTGTAAGCCTTGATATAGTCCTTTAACCGCTCGCGGAGGAAGGTTGCTGGTTCGCTTCTTAAGAGAAGGACATCCTTTGTGTCGCTGACGACGATGAAACTCCCCACTGACAACTCTTCGGAGGGAGAAGCAGCGACTAGATCGAACAGGTAGGCAAGGTTGTAGGTGGTGAGCAGTCCCCGCAACGGTTCTGAGGGATCGAAGGCAAGACTGACCAGAGAGAAGTCCTCCACAAATGGCTCTTCTAGTTCATAGTGGTAGAGTCCATCGATGTTTCGTAGATATGGCTGGTGGAGCCAGGGTTGCCCGGGTGGCGAAGCGGAGAAGAGAACCTCCTCATGTGCCGTGCGACCAACGAAAGTCCTCGACTCCGAGATCCCCTCGATCTGGGAGAGGATCCCGGTCAGTCGCGCCTCCCCCATTTGATAATCAAGGCGAGCCCCTTTGAGTTTCTTGTTGTAAACGGCAAACACTTCCTTTCCACTGATGGAGAAGTCTCCAAAGACTCCTTTGAGGTCACCAGCATCGAGGTTCACCCTCAGCGACTGCATGCTCATCGGCTCCTGATCGTTGAAGTGAGCGTTGATAGTGAGGATGGAGAGGGCTTCGCCAGTGATGTCGACCGCGAGCGACTGATCGAGGATGAGTTGATACGCTGCAACACCAGCTTGAGCCAACCCTTGTGGGTCGCCGAGGCCGTAGCGCAAGCTCCAGGTCTTCTGGCCGTTAATATCGGCACGAAAGGCCTCGTCCTCCTCTGAAAGGACAGGAAGGTCAACCAGGAGAAGGCACAACGCTATGATTGTCAACATCACTACTTTCGTTGTGTTTCCCTTCACTTTCGCTTGCGCACGCACTTTCGCCTCCTTTTCTTAAAACCGGAAGGTGAGCGAGATGCAGTAGCCCTCCAAAAGATCGAGGCGGGTGGCGTAGGCCCAATCAACCTGGAAGTTGGCAAACTGCACTGTCAACCCGAAGGTGGTACCAAAACCGTCATAGCCAACGCGCGCGGCAAGCCCGCCAACCCACGCCTCAAGCCCGCCTGCTACGCTCGGGTTGGTCGAGAAGAGGCCAGAGGCCTCAAAGACCGCATTCCAACGAACTTCCTCAGATGGTCTCAGGGTTATTGCCGCACCAACCCGCATCCCCGTCTCCCACTCCTCCGTGTGCCCGCCCTCGAAGGTAATCGCTTGCGAGTAGAGGTTCTCGACCAAGAACCCTACCCGTACGATATCAGTGACTATGAGTATTGCCGGATCGAGTGCCCACCCTTCGGCGGTGTATGGTTCTCGCACCCGATAGAGCTTCCACCTCACGCCAACGCCCAAGGGACCGATGGAGAAGCCAGAGGCGATCACCCCACCCTGGCTCACGTAGCGCAACCCGTCATCCGCGTTTGTGATCCACCCCGAGTCAATCTGGAGTACGGTAACACCGAAATACGGGAGTGTAAGACCGAGCGTTCCATAGGTCACCGCCTCGAACTGTCGTGCAAAGAGCGAGGTTACGCCAATCCGCTCGATCCATCCCAAGCCAGCTGGGTTATAGAAGGCCGCATTCTCGTCATCCGCCAGGGCAAGAAACCCTCCACCCATCCCCAAAGGACGCCCTCCTGTCCCCAACTGGAAGAGCGCTGCCACGTTTGAAAACTCCGCCCCGCAGTCAGCCACAACAATGAAGACAACCCCTAGCAATGCAAGTACCCATGCCCGTTTCACCGCTCGATCACCAACCTTTCTACCCGGGAACGGCCGGTATCGGTAATAAGGACGTAGAGGTAGAGACCGCTTCCCAACGGGTCGCCGCGGTCGCTTTTGAGATTCCACTCGTATTCGTTTGCCCCCGGGGCAAGCGCTACCTTGAGCAGAGGCCTCCCCGCAATGTTGTAGATGTAAAGAGTAGCCTCCGTGATCCCTGCTGGAAGCTCGTAGGTGAAAAGCGCATGGTCATGTACCGGATTCTCACCGACCATGATCACAGGTATTTCCTTTTCCCCGTCGTCCTGCGGTGGTTCAACTGCGGCCACTACCGTCTCGGCAGCAACCTTTCCCCATCCCCAGCGAGGGTTAGGAACGCTACCGGTGAATACATCACTTGCCACAGTTGTTATAAGTCTCTCCCTGACATCTCTAGCGGTTAATTGGGGATTGATCGAGAGCATCAACGCGACCACCCCACTGATATGCGGCGCGGAGATGCTCGTCCCAAGGAGCATAGTGTGCTCGCCGTCAGGATGGGTGAGATAGCTCAAAGAGGTGCTATCTGCGGATAGTGCAGCCGCGACCCAAGCCCCGGGGGCAGTCAGCTCCGGCTTCTGGCGGCCGTCGCGTGTCGGCCCCTGACTGGAGAAGTAGGAGAGGGCACCGACTGGGTACTGTGCTAAGAAGTCCTGTTCACCGGAAAGCGAGGGCCAACTGGCCTTGGTGTTGAACGCTCCTACAGTGATCACCCGCTCAGCGTTCCCCGGCTCGTCAATGGTATGCGTAGAATCACCTCCAAGGATCGTCCCCCCGTCCGTAGAGGTAATCCACCCATCGAACCGTCCCCCTCCTCCCTCATCACTCACGGTGAAGGTCAATGGCAACCCAGAAACGAGGTCACTTAGCGTAACCATGATTTCCTTGTCACCATTGTTCGGGTTTACCCCAGCTGATGCGTTATCCACATATATATTCCCACTCGCTGTGCTGGTATATCCAGTCGATCCCGCCAGCACCACAAGCGCCCCTCCGGTAGATGGGGCGACGGTGAGAGTGAAAAAGGACCCGCCGGGATACCATAGGGAAAGTTCAACTGAATCCGAAGCAGGATCGACCGAGAAGGTGGACGAGTTGCCGTATAGGGTATGCGAAACATGGATCGATCGGTCGCCCTCGTTTCCCGCCGAGACGATGATTGCTCGCCCCGGCTCCCCCACAAGTTCATCCAACCCCTGCTCGAACAGGCTCGTCCCGTCGTGTGGCCCAGAGTGCCCTCCCAGGCTGAGGGTGACAACGGCTGGAAGGTCGTGTTCCTCCGCCCGCTTGAAGATGTAGTCCACCCCAGCAAGAATGTCAGACGTATAGAATGGCGTCTTCACCATGATGAGCTGGGCTGCGGGCGCCACCCCAACGAACCCGGCAGTGGAAGATGAACCATCTCCAGCCGCAACACCCATCACGTGTGTGCCATGCCCTTCGGTGTCTGCTTGGCGCACGAGACCCTCCCCTGAGTCAAACCCAAGGGCAAGGTCACTCTCTATCTGCGCCTTGTCATAATAGGTCCCGAAGAATCCCCCAGTTTGGTCCCAGATGTAAAGAATGCGCGAGGACTCTTCAAACCCATCGCCGTCCGCATCATAACGAAAATCGAGGTGGGTGTAGTCGATCCCGGTATCGACTGCCCCGATGATCACCCCTTCGCCGATCACCGGCGGAGATTGCGTATGCACCCGATCCACTCCAATTGCAGGGAGGCTGCGGTCAAGCTTCGGCTCTGTTCGCCAAGCTGGCTCCACATAAATGACATCTGGCGAAGCAGCAAGGAGAAACAGATCCTCCAAGGTAACCCTCATGCAAAGGATTGTCCCCGTGCTCACTCCAACCGGCAAACCGAGAAAGCTAGCCCCCCACATTGGACGGGTCACCTTCACCAGTACACCGATCGATTCCCCCTTTTCTTCCACGCCTCCGAAAAGGGGCAAGAAAGGAAGAATCACTCCATCCGCACCGAAGACCTGCAGAAATGAAGAGAGTCCCGCAAGGTTGAGGGCACCCGTGCGCTCCGTTTGGGAAAGGACAGCCCGCAAATAGGGGTGAAGCTGCTCCTGACCGCCTGAGGCGAACAGTTCAACAATAAGACAAAGGCTAGCGGCAAAAAACAGAGCCGCAGCGAACTTTCGCATTTAATTTCCCCCTCAAACAAGTGAGTGATTGTACCATGCCGGCCTTTCCCATACAAAACCTTATCCAAGGAGACTTAACCGACCCGCCTTTACAAGCTGGGACGGGCTGTGCTATCATTGTTGAAGCTATCGCGCAGCTAAAAAAAGAAGGCAGACCATGTTTGGGAGGGTGGCACCGGCGGTGATCCACTTCATGTGTTGTAATCCCGGCTGGAGAAGGGAAAGAGGTTATCTCTACCATTGAATACTGCAACTGACGGGTTTACCAAGGAGGAGATGCTCACCCGCTACAAACAGGCGGTGGAGCGCGCGATTCCCCACCTCGCCGTCAAAAACGGTGTTGTCAACATCGACTCGATCTGGGTGGCAACCTCTATCCCCTATGACCTATTGCAGGAAATCCTCGCCCGGGAGGATCTCATCCTCCCAGAGAACGTGGAGCGAATTAGCATCAGATCGCGGGTACACGCAGGAGAGCAGGGTGGAAAGCCAAGAGGAAGAACAAAGAGCAGGAGACGTAAGGTTCGGAACTGACGGCTGGCGTGGGGTGATCGCGCGTGAGTTCACGTTCGATAATGTTGCCCGCGTTGCTCAGGCGACCGCTGGGTTCCTCCTTTCTAAGACTCGCAAGGAGCTTGCCATTTACCGGGAGTGGGGAGCTCAGTACCGGTCCGCTGCTAATGGGGTAATTATCGGTTACGACACGCGCTTCCTCTCACGCGAGTTTGCCTATCACTTCGCGCGCGTGCTCCACGACAGTGGAATCCCGGTGATAATCTCCGATGCCCCAGTCCCTACACCGGCTCTCTCCTATGCTGTAGTCGAGCGCCGCGCTGCCGCAGGAATCATGTTCACCGCCAGCCACAACCCGCCGATCTATAACGGGATCAAGTACAAGGCGGAGTACGGCGGTTCCGCTCCTGGTGAGGTCACCTCCGCAGTAGAGCGACTCCTACCAGATAAGGTGACTCCCCCCTGCTCGCCTGAGGGGGCAATTGTGAAGGCGGATTTAAGAGAACCCTTCCTGGCCAAGGTCCGCACCCTCGTTGACCCCGCTCGGCTCACCGCCTCGCCAGTGCGGGTAGTGATCGACTCCATGTACGGCTCGGCGCAGGGTTATGTTTCCCAACTCCTCACCGAGTACGGCGTCCCATACGTGCAGATTCGTGGGACACGCAACGTCCTCTTCGGCGGCAAGAAACCAGAACCGATCGAGGAGAACCTCATCCCTCTACGAGCGGTGATCGCCTCCACACGCCGAGGTGGGGAACCCCTGATCGGTGTAGTGACCGATGGGGACGGCGACCGTATCTCGGCAATGGATGAGCAAGGCAAGTTCATCGATGCCCACCGCAGCTTTGCCCTCATCCTCCGTTACTTGATAAAGGAGCGGGGTTGGCGCGGAGCGGTCGTCAAGTCGTTTGCCCTAACGGACATGGCACAGAAGATCTGCCGCGAATACAACCTGGAGCTGATCGAGGTCCCGATCGGGTTTAAATACGCCTGTGAGCAGATCCTAAAGCGCGACGTGCTGATCGCCGCGGAGGAGAGCGGAAGCATCGCCATCCGCGGCCACATCCCTGAGCGTGATGGGGTCCTCCTCTCTCTTCTTCTGACCGAGATTGCGGCGAGTGCGAAGCGCCCCATGAGCCAGGTGGTGGCAAAGATGCTTGACGACCTCGGTCCACACGTCTACCATCGCCGCGACATCGAGGTAGAAGGGCGCTTGGAGGTGGTTGCCCGGTTGCGTCAGAACCCCCCGGAGCGATTCGCCGGCCACCGCATACGCGCGATCGAAACCCTGGACGGCCTCAAGCTGCGCTTCGATAAAGGATGGCTCCTGTTCCGCGCCTCCGGAACCGAGCCGATCCTGCGCCTCTACTGCGAGATGGAAACAAAAAAGGATGTCCAAGTCATGTTGGAAGAAGCGGAGAGACTGGCACGAGGAGATCTAACGCTGTGGTAGAACGATACGCTTTTGTGAAAATTGAAGAACGCTGGCGCGACTTCTGGCGCGAGCAAGGGTTCTTCCACGCGGAGACCTCCGACACAGAGAAGAAGTTCTATTACCTAAATATGTTCCCCTACCCCTCGGGGTCGCTGCACGTGGGACACGGGAGAAACTATATCATCGGGGACGTGGTGACACGGTTTTACATCATGCGCGACTATAACATCCTAAATCCAATGGGCTGGGACGCCTTCGGGCTTCCAGCGGAAAACGCCGCGATCGACCAAAAGACCCACCCCCGTGAGTGGACGCTTAAAAACATCGCCCAGTCAAAGGAGCAGTTCCGCGCCTGGGGAATCGAGTACGACTGGGACCGGGAGGTGACAACCTGCCTACCCGACTACTACCGCTTCACACAATGGCTGTTTCTGAAACTCTACGAACACGACCTCGCTTATAAGAAGAAGGCGACGGTCAACTACTGCCCCACTTGCGACACGGTCTTAGCCAACGAGCAGGTGGTGGGTGGGGTCTGCGAGCGCTGCGGGACACCGCCTCAGCCAAAGACCCTGGAGCAGTGGTTCTTCCGCATCACCGCCTACGCCGACCGTCTCCTCGATGACCTTGAGAAGCTCACCGCCTGGCCGGAGCACGTTAAGAAGATGCAGTCAAACTGGATCGGAAAGAGTGTCGGCGCCGACGTGACCTTCCATACCGACGATGGTCAGGAGATTGTTGTGTTCACCACCCGGCCCGACACCCTGTGGGGAGCCACTTTCATGGTCCTTGCCCCAGAGCATCCACTCGTTGATAGCCTGACCACCCCGGGGCAACGCGAAGCAGTGGAAGCCTATTGCCAGCAGGCGAGCCGGCAGAGCGAAGTGGAAAGGGTCTCAATCGAGCGCGAGAAGACCGGAGTCTTCACCGGCGGATATGCGATCAATCCCGTAAACAAGGAGAAGATCCCGGTATGGATCGC
>JAUWYG010000006.1 GCA_030615945.1 Candidatus Bipolaricaulota bacterium
GTGCTGAAATGGTGATCGCCGTTGACGTCCTTGTGCACCCCGAGGAGGTACGCCTCTCTGGAATCCCGGTCCCCGACTACCGCGAGCGAATCCTGGGGATCATCAAGAGGATGGAGAGTTCACAACCTGTTGAGAACGAAACGCGCCGATTCTACCCGAGTGTCTTTACTGTTCTGTTTCAGATGTCGACCGTCTTCCAAAGACGCATCAGCGAGCTATCCTTGCAGGTTCATCCCCCAGATGTCCTAATTCAACCGGACTTCTCCCCTACCCCTCCCTGCTACAGTGATGTGGAAAAAGGGATCAAAGCAGGGGAGGAAGCAGCCCGTCGCGCTCTCCCCACGATCCTCAGGCACCTCAGCTCGGAATAAGCATCCGCAGATCCAGAGAAGGGCAAGGGCCATTACCGTCTTGAGGGAATGAAATCTGCCAAGCTAGTTTTGCAAGACCAGCTCAGGTTGGATTATATTACCTAGCTATATTAAAACACCACCTCGGTCCCCAGTCTCTGCCGCCGTGCTCTCTCAAGCGCCACGCCTGCCGCTGCCACGTCCTGCACTGCTAAACCCACCGATTTGAAGACTGTGATCTCCTCCGGAGATGTTCGGGCTGGCTTTAGCCCAGCGGTGATCTCTCCCAGCTCCCCGTAGATGTGCGACTCGGACATTAAGCCTTGCTGAATCGGGATCAGAAGGTCACCCGCCTCTGCCAGGCATGTCTCTCTGTGATCGACCACCACTTTTGCCCGTAGTATCGTCTCCGTGGGGATCTCCCGCATTTGAGGGGTGAATGCCCCTACAGCGTTTATATGCACCCCGGGTTGGATATCGGCGGCATCGAAGATGGGGTTGTGGGAGGAAGTGGCCGTGCTGATGACATCGGCCTGCCGCACGGCATTGGCCGGCGTGTCGGCCACTCTTACCGGTAGGGAGAGCCTCTCGCTCATCTCGGTTACAAAGGCGGTGGCCCTGTCTGGCACCGTATCGTACACCCAGGCCCCCTGGATTTGGCGTACGGCACAGACTGCCTCAAGCTGGGTGCGGCCTTGTGCACCCGCCCCGAAGATGGCCACTGTTTGGGCATCCTCGCGTGCCAACAGGTCCGTGGCGAGGCCCGAAGCCGCGCCCGTGCGCAGGGCGGTGAGGTATGCCCCATCCATCACGGCGCACGGCTCTCCCGTAGAGGTATCCACCATCACGACCAGCGAGTGAAGCAGTGGCAGACCCTTGGCCGGGTTATCCTCAAACACGGACGCTATTTTCACAGCCATTTGATCATCGGCGGCCAAGTAGGCTGGCATGAACAGGGTCACGCCCCTGTGGCGAGGCACCCGAAGCGCCTCTCTCAGCGGCACGTCGGCCTGCCCGCGGGAAAGCTGGGTAAAGGCCCTCTTCATCGCCCCGATCGCCTGCTGCATCGGAAGCGCTCGGCGCACATCATCGCCCGATAATATAAGGATCTTCATGATTTCCCCCCGCTTACTATAGTAGAGACCATTGTAAAGGGAAAGGTTATCGATTACCGTTTTCTCTATTTGAGATGGACCGAGCGAACCGGATGCGACATAATCACTAGATATGTCTGTATCGTTGACTGTAAAAGACAGACGAAAGTTAAGCGGCCAATACGGAGGCGCAGCCAAACTGGCAATGTCAATCCTGATAAGGATGGCTGAGGTCTATGGTGCCCCGGAGCTGATGGATGTGACCCAGGCCCATATCGATGGCTGCGCCTTGATGTGTGACTCCGGGCTGGAGTTTGCCGAGACCCTTGTGGCGCGCGGTGCCAGGGTCTCAGTTCCCACGACCCTGAACATGATCCCCCTTGATCTTCAGAATTGGAGACGGCAGGGGGTCCCTAGTGAATTTGCGAACAAGGCTAACAGGATCGCTAGCGCCTATACTGAGATGGGATGTGTCCCAACATGGACGTGCGCACCCTATCAAGGCTATCTCACCCCCAGGTTCGGTCAGCAGATCGCCTGGGGCGAATCCAATGCCATTGTCTACGCAAATTCCGTCCTTGGGGCACGAACAAACCGCTACGGAGACTACATGGATATTTGTGCTGCTATAACCGGGAGGGTCCCCAAATCCGGCCTTCATCTGAAGAGGAATCGTAAGGGGCAGATTCTCCTTCGCCTGGTTGATATTGCGCCGCAGCTTTTAAGGGACGATACGCTCTACGTTGCGCTGGGGCATTTCACGGGAGGGCTTGTTCAAGAAAAGGTTCCTGTGATAGAAGGGCTCCCTGTCGATGCGACAGGTGATCAACTCAAGGCACTCGGTGCCGCTGCTGCCTCCTCCGGTGCCGTGGCGCTATTTCATGCCCTCGGGGTGACCCCCGAGGCCCATACTCTAAAAGAGGCCTTCCAGGGGAACACCCCGGAGTCGGTGATCGATGTAGGGCTCTCCGATTTGAGGAGGGCCTGGTCAGAGCTGTCTACGGCAGATGAAGGGGTTAAATTGGATGCGATCGTGCTAGGCTGTCCGCATTTCTCCTATGCAGAGTTCCAGCAGCTTGCACAGGCCATAGAGGCCGAAGGGGGTCGTTCTCTACACCCTGGCCTCAGGATAATCGTCCTCACCAGCCAGACCTCCTATGCCCTACTGCAGAGGGGTAACTTCATGAATACGCTGCTGAATTTTGGGATCGAGATCGTCCTTGACACCTGTGTGCTTCATTCACCGATAATCTCCTCTGACGCCGAGGTGATAATGACCAATTCGGGGAAGTGTGCGTACTACGCCCCTGGTGAGCTCGGGGTTCAGGTCGCATTTGGCAGCATGAGAGACTGTGTACGGTCCGCAATCGAAGGGGCTGTGTGTTGGGGGAGGACGGTATGGAAAGGACCTTGATCGGCAAGCCCCTAGTCGCCGGTTCGGCGGAAGGGAGGGCGATCGTGTCCACGCAGCCATTAAGTTTTTGGGGTGGCTTGAGCCCTCGCACCGGTGAGGTTATCGACCGGCGGCACGAGCGATCGGGGGCGATCGTCACCGGAAAGATCTTCGTTTTTCCCCAAGGGAAAGGGTCAAGCACTAGCAGCGCTGTCCTAATGGAGGGCATCAGGGCGGGGACAGCCCCAGCGGCCATCATCACCGCCAGGGTGGATCCTATCCTGGCGCTGGGGGCCATCGTTGCCGATGAACTGTACCATAAGACCGTGCCGGTTGTCGTTCTATCGCAGGAGGACTTCGATTCGATAGACGAGGGAGACTACCTGGTAATCGAGCACGATGGCAGGATAAAGGTTCGGCCGGCTGAGGGGAAATGGGCGTAACGAGGGGTGGCGCGGTAGTAAAGTTTTACCACATGATGCGCTGACTCGAAAGCGACTAGTTTAGTAAGAGCACTTTGGAAGGAGAGAGGTGATCAAAATTAACAGGCGAGAAGAGGGGGATCCGTATGTCAGGAGGCTGAAGTTTAAGAAGGATGGCTTCTTCACTGGCCCAGAGGCCGCGCATCGGCGGCAGATCTACAAGGGGGCCGGCTATATGGATGAGGACTTTGGCAAGCCCCATATCGGGGTGGCAAATGCGTGGACAGAGGCATCACCAGCCCACATGCATCTAAGAAGACTAGCCGAGCACGTAAAAGCAGGGATCTGGCAGGCTGGTGGGGTGCCGTTCGAGTTTGGCGTGTTCGCTACCTGTGGCAACATTGCTATCGGGACGGAGAACCTGAAGTATGAGCTGGCCATTCGTGATGCCCTAGCAGCTTCAATTGAGATCATGTCCAAGGTTCACCTCTTTGATGGACTCGTCCTGCTTGCCTCCTGCGACAACATTATTCCCGGTGAACTGATGGGGGCGGCAAGGGTAAACCTTCCTTCGATCATGGTCACCGGTGGGCCTATGCTTGCCGGCCAATACAGCAAGGGCGCCGTGGTCTCCCCCGACGTTAACGAGGCTGTCTTCGGCGCGTTCCCCGTCAATAACATCTCTGAGGAAGACTTAACTGAGATGGAAAACTGTTCCTGCCCTGGTGCAGGGACCTGTCCAGTTATGGGAACCGCCAATACTATGCAGATCTTGACTGAAGCCATGGGTATGACACTCTTCGGCTCAGCAACCATTCCCGCGGTCTTTGCCGATAAACAAAGGGCTGCTCGGGCTGCCGGTCAGCAGATTGTCAAGCTGGTAAATCAAGGTATCCGGCCGGCTGAGATTGTTACAGAGAAGGCTCTCACAAATGCCATTGTAGTCAATGCAGCGATCGGTGGGTCAACAAACGCCCCGCTTCACATCATGAGCCTGGGAAGGGAGCTTGAGATCGAAATCAAACTCGAGCGATTCGATGAGATTAGCAGGAACACCCCCCTTCTTGTATCGGTTATCCCCAACGGCCCACATACAGTCATCGACTTCTACAAGGCTGGTGGTGTTCCAGCCTTATTGAAGGAACTCGAGCCCTTACTTGACTCCCGTGTCCTAACTGCCACTGGGCCAACCCTTGCTCGGCTCTTGCAGAAGACAAGCGGCAGTTGCGGTGCAGCGATCGCCAGCCTGGATACCCCAGTGAAGAAAGAAGGAGGGCTTGCGGTTCTTAAGGGCAACATCTCCCCTTGTGGAGCCATTGTTCGCACATCTGCGATCAAGCCGGCGATGCTGGTACACGCTGGGCCGGCCAAAACCTTCGACAACGATCAGGAAGCATGGAAAGCCATTGTGGAGGGGAGGATTCAAGAAGGGGATGTCATTGTCGTGCGCTACGAGGGGGTGAAAGGTGCCCCTGGAATGAAGGAGGTGATGTTATCTACAGATGCCCTGTGTGGGGCTGGTCTTGAGGGATCAGTAGGGTTGATCACGGACGGTCGCTTCTCCGGCTTCAATCACGGACCGATTATCGGCCACATTTCCCCAGAGGCTATGGAAGGTGGGGTCCTCGCCATAATCAAAGACGGAGATATGATTGAAATCGATATCCCTGCTCGCAGATTGCATGTACGGCTTTCAGAAGAGGAGATCGAGAGGCGACTTGCAGACTGGCAGCCTCCAGATCCCAAGACAAAGACAGGGTTTCTGGCGCTCTACGCACAGACGGCGCTGCCAGCCGATCAGGGGGCTGCCATGCAAAGGTGGGCTTGACCAAGTGATTAGTACTTAATTTCGTAAAAGTAATGAGACAGCGTGACAAAGGAGAGAGTTCTCATGCAAGGATTCCAAGGCGTTATTCCACCGGTTGTGACCGCATTTGATTCAAACAGGAAACTGGATCTTGAAAGGACGAAGGAATTCATCCGGCATCTCATCGGCAAAGGCGTTAGCGGCATATTCATCGCTGGAAGCACGGGAGAATATACCTTACTCTCAATACAAGAAAGAAAGGAATTGATATCGGCTGGTGTGGAGGCAGTTGATGGAAGGGTGCCATTACTGGCAGGCACAGGTGCCAACAGTACCGCTACCGCTATTGAGCTATCACGATATGCGGAGAAGGTTGGAGCTGATGCGGCAACTGTTGCCCTTCCCTACTACCCTAAACCCACCCAGGAAGGTTTATACGAGCACTACAAGAGAATCTCTGAAAACATCTCCATCCCCCTAATGGTATATTGCTGGCCCGAGCAACACGCTGGAGTCAATATAACACCCAAGATCGTTGCAAGGTTAGCCGAACAAGGGGCAATCGATGGGATCAAGGATTCTTCTGCCGGTATCGACCATATTACAGAAATAATCCGCTTGGTTGGTGATCGAATATCGATCCTGATCGGATGGGCAAACAAACTCCTCCCTGCACTGGCTTTGGGAGCAGATGGTACGGTGTGTACTATCGGAAACGTCATTCCTGAGGAAGTTGTTGCAATCTACGATCACTTCCAGCAGGGGGACATAGATAAAGCAAGGGAAATGCAGTTGAAGATACTGCCATTGATCGAAGCTGTAAGCTCCGATCCCGGAGGCACTAAGGAAGCCCTGAAGTTGATCGGGGAATCCGTAGGGCCGTCTCCTCTACCGATACTGGACGTGCCAGATAATGTGAGGACGAGCATCAAGGCGGAATTGACCCGGCTGGGGAAGTTCTCCTAGAGGTGGGATAACTCTGTGGAATAGGACTTCGATGCGGCAATGCATGTCTGGAATAAGGAAGGAGTCAACAAGGAGGCCAACTACCATGAGACTTCAGGGTAAAGTGGCAATCATCACCGGTGGCAATTCGGGTATCGGTCGTGCAACGGCATTGCTCTTTTCCCAAGAGGGAGCCAAGGTTGTTATCGCTGCACGCAATGAAGCGCGCGGTCAAGAGACCATAGCAGCCATCAAACGGGGCGGTGGCGAGGCGCTGTTCGTGGTGTGCGATGTCCGGCGGGCTATAGATTGTGAGAGGGTGGCACAAAGGACGGTTGAGGAGTTCGGCCGGTTAGATATCCTCTTCAACAGCGCTGGTGTAGTATATCCGCACCGGACTGTCCTTGATACATCAGAGGAAGAATGGGAACAAACGATGGACGTCAATGTAAAGGGTGTGTACCTGATGTCCAAGCATGTTATCCCTCACATGATTGAGCACGGCAGCGGGGTCATAACCAATATAGCTTCTGTATGGGGACTGGTGGGGGGCAATGGAGCGGCAGCCTATTGTGCTTCCAAGGGAGCTGTGGTCCTCCTCACCAAGGCCATGGCCTTGGACCATGCCCACCAGAATATTCGTGTCAATTGTATCTGTCCGGGCAGCGTCGACACCCCAATGGTCAGGCGCGAGATGGAGGCTCTCGGTGGAGCAGAAAAGGCTCGACCTATCTTCGCGGCCAAGCATCCACTGAACCGTATCTCCACACCCGAAGAGGTGGCAAAATCGGTCTTGTTCCTTGTGTCGGATGATGCGTCCTTTATCACCGGTGCTTCCCTGGCTGTTGATGGGGGACGTACTGCGGGCGAAGTGGTGATTGGACAACGGTTGGGAGAGGAGAGATGAGGGAATATCGAATCGATGGGCATCGCACCTTACCGATCAAAGCACGGGAGGCGAGCAGGTTCTACTGGCGAGGGGGGGGGAGCAGCTCGGCTAAGTGGTCGCAAGACTAGAGTTTGGGCTTATTGATAGCGGACCTATAACAAAGGAGAGGGAGATGCGCTTTGCTCGAATGATCAGTACGATCGATACACACACCGCGGGTGAGCCAACGCGCACAATCATCGGTGGCCTTCCTTATATTCCCGGCAAAACAATGTCGGATAAGATGTTGTATTTAAGAACCCACATGGATAGCCTGCGGACGATGCTCATGTATGAACCCAGGGGGAATGAGGTGATGTCAGGAGCCATTTTGACCCAACCGTGTAATGCAAAAGCTGATATTGGGGTGATCTACATTGAGGTCGGGGGATACCTGCCGATGTGCGGCCACGACACGATCGGCTGCTGCACGGCGATGATCGAGACTGGCATTGTGACTGTTGAAGAACCAGTGACAACCATCAAGCTAGATACCCCGGCCGGTTTGGTCGTAGCCACGGTGACCGTTGATAATCTTATCGCCAAGAGTGTGACCTTTAAGAACATCCCTTCCTTTCTGTATAAATCCGATATCGATGTGGAGGTGCCTGGCTACGGCCAGGTCACACTGGACATCGCTTATGGTGGAAATTTCTACGCGCTCGTCGAGGCAAGAAAGTTAGGGCTCAGCATCGTTCCGGAGAGGGCGGGCGAGCTCGTCAGAGCCGGAGTCTCTATAAGAAAGGCGGTAAACTCTCAGCTACGCGTCAAGCATCCTGAGCGGTCATTTATCGAGGGGCTGACCCACGTGGAGTTCTACGGTCCGCCCACACGCCCCGAGGCCCACGTAAAGAACGCAGTGGTCATCCCCCCTGGTTCTATCGATCGGTCGCCTTGTGGGACTGGGACTTCGGCGAAACTTGCGACCATGTATGCCAAAGGAGAATGGAGAATGGGTCAGGAGTTTGTCCATGAGAGCATCATCGGGACAGTCTTTCGGGCTCGCATAGCCGAGGAGGCCAGGGTGGGAAATATCCCTGCTGTAGTTCCGGAGATTACAGGAAGCGCATACGTCACCGGAATCCATCAATTCGTGGTGGATCCGGATGACCCGCTTAAACAGGGGTTTCTTCTCGGAAAGGGCTAGGCAGTAAGTTTACATAACATAGGGGGAGAACGATGCGAGTTGTGAACCATCCGATCTTGGGTGATCTTTCCCCGGCACGTGAGGTTAAGATCTATGTCGATGGTAAGGAGATTTACGCGCGTGAGGGAGAACCGATTGCTGCAGCAATAGCGGCGACCGGAATTAGGATTTACCGTTACACCGCAAAGCAGGAGGAACCGCGGGGTGTCTTCTGCGGCATCGGCCAGTGCACGGATTGTGTGATGGTCGTAAACGGTGTGCCTAACGTTCGCACGTGTATTACACCCGTTGCGGAAGGGATGACTGTGGAGACACAACACGGGGCCGGAAGAGGGGAACGATGAGAGAGGTAGATCTATCGATTGTCGGAGCCGGCCCAGCCGGCCTCGCAGCCGCCATCGAAGGGGCAAAACGGGGTTGTAGCACGGTCGCGCTCGACATGAATCCCCGCCCAGGAGGACAACTGATCAAGCAGATCCACAAGTTCTTTGGGTCACGCGAGCACCATGCGGGAACACGGGGGATAGAGATCGCTGATACACTCCTCCACGAAGCGGAATCCGCCGGAGTAGAGGTGTTGATCGGTGCTGAGGTCTACGCCATCCACGACAGCATCCTGGAGGTCGCGCAGACGTTCGGCGGGGATTCTCCACCTCCCCTTTCTGGAGGAGCAACCACATCACAAAGCCGCCCCCTTTCAATCGAAGCGAGACAAATCGTCCTGGCAACAGGAGGGGCAGAAAATGCACTCAACTTCCCGGGCTGGACCCTCCCCGGCGTGATGGGCGCGGGTGCCGCGCAGACGATGAGCAATGTCTGGCGCGTTCTTCCAGGGGAGCGAGTTCTCATGGTTGGCGCGGGTAATGTCGGTCTTATTGTCAGTTATCAACTGCTGCAAGCAGGCGCTGAGATCGTTGCCGTGATCGAGGCTGCCCCACGAATTGGAGGGTATGGGGTGCATGCTGCCAAGATCAGGCGGGCGGGAGTCCCGATTCTGACATCGCATACCGTCGTTCGCGCCTCGGGTGAATCACGGGTCGAACAAGCGGTGATCGTCAAGGTCGACGCGTCATGGGGAACTGTTCCAGGATCCGAAGAGGAGTTGGACGTCGACACGATCTGCATCGCCGTCGGATTGCGCCCCAACGCACGGTTGGCCTCGTTGGCGGGATGTAAGTTCGATTACTCTCCCAGCTTAGGAGGATGGGTTCCAATCCACAATACCAGAATGCATACGACCGTCCCTGGGATCTACCTCGCCGGCGACCTCTCCGGGATAGAGGAGGCGAGCACCGCCCTGGAAGAGGGACGGCTAGCAGGAATCTGTGCCGCTTCTTCCCTGAGTAAGGGACACGTGGGCGACAGCGAGGAGATCGAAGCGATCGAGGAGCGCCTCCTCAGCCTGCGAAGCGGTCCGTTCTGCCAACGTCTGCAGGATGCTAAACAGAAGCTTATCGAGATTGGGGAGGCACAATGTCCCAAGGAATAAACGTGCGAGGTTATCTCTCGCAACAGGAGCTGCGGAACGCTCCTGGATACCCGTCACAGGAGCGGCTAGCAAGAGGCCCGATCGTGGCGATTGAGTGCATCGAGGAGATCCCGTGTAACCCGTGCGAACAGGCCTGCCCGCAGCACGCGATCATTATTGGAAAACCGATCACGAATCGTCCCTATTTGGATGAGGACAAATGCATCGGGTGCGGGCTGTGCATCCCCCAGTGTCCAGGGCAGGCCATCCTCCTGATTGACCTAACCTATTCGCAGGGGGCAGCGAGCGTGGCCTTCCCTTATGAGTACCTCCCCTTGCCCAAAGAGGGTCAGACAGTTCGTGCGGTAAACCGTGCGGGAGAGTCTGTCTGTTCCGGGACAGTAATCAAGGTGCAGAACCCAAAGAAGAACGATCAGACACCGGTTGTGACCGTGGCCGTGCAGCGCAAATACGCGACCGAGGTCCGTGGGATCTTGCGCTCAAGAGGTAGAGAGAGTGGATGACGATACAATCGTCTGCCGTTGTGAGGAAGCGACCGTGGGAGAGATAAAGCAGGCCATTCGCGAAGGAGCCGTGGACGTCACCGGTGTGAAACGGCGGACGCGGGCCGGGATGGGACTGTGTCAAGGGCGAACATGCGAGAGAATTGTGATGCGGATCCTGTCTCAGGAGTTAGGTAAACCGATGAGCGAATTTGAGCCCGATACGGTGCGAACACCCGTGCAGCCGGTCACGTTTGGCCTTCTGGCGGAGGGGGCTCATGACTAGTGCAGCCGATGTCATCGTCATCGGTGGTGGGGTCATTGGATCCGCGGTCACCTACTACCTGAGCCGAGAGGGAGTCAAGGTCTCACTTGTCGAGCGAGGGGACGTTGCGTCGGGGACATCGAGCGCGTGTGATGGAAACATCCTCGCTATTGACAAGGTGCCGGGCTACGATAGTCAAGTTACACTGAAGAGCCAGAAACTCCTTGCTGAACTTACAGAGAGCCTAGATTACGACCTCGAGTATGCACAGCGGGGGAGCGTTCTCGTGGTAGAAGATGAGAACCAGGAGCGAGTGGCGCGAGATTGGTTCTCCCGGCAGAAGGAAGCCGGTTTGCCGATGCGCTACCTCGCGGGTAAGGAGGTGTTCGAGGATGAACCCTTGCTGGCGAGCGATGTGGTCGGACTTGTGGAGTGTGCCTCTGATGCATCGCTTAACCCTATGGCCTTTGTCTACGGCCTTGTCGATACCGCCCGCCGCGCAGGGGCAATGGTACACCCATTCACTGAAGTCACTGGGATTCTGCGGGATTCCGTTGGTACCGTGTGCGGTGTAGAGACCACACGCGGCACGATGAGCGCCAACAAAGTTGTCCTTGCCGCCGGGGTATGGACGCCCGCTCTCGCCGCCAGCGTGGGAGTCAATGTCCGCATCGAGCCGCGGAAAGGGCACATCCTCGTTGCCGAGCGATCCCCTCGCCCGGCACGACGCAAGGTGCAAGAGTTCGGGTATCTGCTCGCGAAATTTGGGGGAACCGAGGGACGGAATGTTGAAGCGGAGATGGACCAGTATGGGATCGCTATGGTGTTTGAACCAACCGAACACGGGAACTTTCTTATCGGGTCGAGCCGTGAATTTGTCGGGTTCGATCGTTGTTGCAACCACCACATCCTGGAGCTAATGGCGCGAAGGGCGCTTCGCTTCTTCCCCACGATCCGCGATATCCATATCATCCGCTCCTACGCCGGGCTTCGCCCCTATACCCCTGACCACCTACCGATCGTTTCTCCTGTCCCCACAGTCCCTGGCCTGTACGTCGCGGCCGGGCACGAGGGGGACGGGATCGGGCTTGCCCCAATAACGGGCAAGGTGATATCGGAGATGATCTTGGGAGAACCGACATCGATCCCGACAGAGCCGCTGCGGCTGGATCGATTTAAAAATAAGAAATAGGGGGAGTACAGATGGGAAAACTCCGTGGAATCTACGTTGTCCTCGTGACGCCGTTTACCGCCGATGGGGACGTGAACTACGAGGGGATGAAAGAAAATGTTGAATGGCTGGTGGATCAAGGTGTACATGGTGTGATCCCCTTGGGGAGCACAGGGGAGTTTGCCAGTCTTAACGATAGGGAAAAGCGACAGGTCACCGAGACGGTTATCGACACGGTGAATGGGCGCGTCCCGGTAGTGGTGGGGGCGAGTGCCGAAACGACCGAGAGGGCGATCGAGTACGCCAAACAGGCGAAGCAGTTTGGGGCAGCCGGTGCGTTGATCCTTCCTCCGTGGTACTACACCCCGGATCCCGATGAGATCGTTCATCACTACACCCGCATCTGCGAGGCGGTCGATCTGCCGATCATGATCTACAACAACCCGTTCACCTCCAAGGTGGATATCGAGCCGGAGACGGTCGCACGTCTCGCCGAGCTGCCCACGATCGACTGCCTCAAAGAGAGCTCCGGCGACTTCAGGCGCATCGCTAGGATCCGTCAGCTCACCGATGAACAGTTGGGGATATTCTGCGGCTGGGAGGATATGGCATACGAGTTCTTCCTCATGGGGGCGATCGGTTGGGTGTGCGTGATCGGGAACGTTGTCCCCAAGATGGCCGTCGATCTGTTCAGGCTGGTGAGGGAAAAGAAAGACCTTGAGTCAGCATGGGCGCTTTACAAGAGGATGCTTCCTCTGCTTCGTTATCTTGAGTACGCTGGCAAGACACAGAAGGCATTGAAATACGCACTCGGCAAGATGGGATTATGTGGCGGATATTCCAGCAGTCCCAAACTCCCGTTGGATGATATCGAGCAGGCCAAGGTGGATAGGCTGCTTCAGGACCTCGGGGTCATACAAGGTTAACGTACTTAAAGGAGGCTTATGAATAACTGCAAAAACCGCCGTGCAAGACTATTCGAGAGTTCAAATGCTGATGCCTTCTTGGTCTTCAATCTCAATTGTATCCTGCCGCGCGACATCGACCACGAGAACCTGTTCTACCTGACCGGCTACACCGGGGAGGGGGCACTCCTCATCTGCAGGGATGAGGCGATCCTGTTGACGGATTCACGGTATGTGGAACAGGCGAGCAAAGAGGCCCCGGGGTTGATCCTCCGCCACGCAGAGGGAAATTACCTCGCCGAAATCGCCTCTCTCCTCAAGGAGAAAGGCGTCCAACGCCTCGCCTTCGCATCCTGGCGCATGACCCACTTCGTTGTCGAGAGGCTGCAAGAGATTGCGGGGATCGACCTCATTCCTGCGGAGGACCCCGTGCGGAAGATGCGTGCGATCAAGGATCCCGGGGAGATAGAGCTGATCCACAAAGCAACGGAGATCTCTGCGGAGGCACTCGCCGAGCTCATCGAGGAGATCGAGGTCGGGATGAACGAGGTCGACATCGCATCCCGATTTGGCCTGCTGCTGCGGGAGCGGGGGTGCAGCCCGCACCTCGTTCGACATGACCGTCGCCTCAGGGCCCAACTCATCGTTGCCCCACTATCGGCCCTCACTTGGGCGGCGGACGCTTGCCTACGGTGATCTCCTGTTGTTCGACTTCGAGGCGGTGGTGGACGGTTACTGTTCCGACATGACGTGGACGTTCGTCGTGGGAAAGGCGACGGACAAGCAGAAGGACGTCTATGATTGGGTGTTGAATGCCACGGAGGCGAGCCTGTTGAGGCTTCGCGCCGGGGTTCCGAGAAGGAAGGTTCATCGGGCAGCGGTCGATGTCATTGCCCGTGCCCCGTACAAGGACCACATCTTCCTCTCGCCGGTAGGGCACGGGGTCGGCCTCGAGGTCCATGAGCTCCCGCGGATGGGGCTCGATCCGGATGTCCTCGAAGCGGGATGGTCGTGACCATCGAGCCCGGCATCTATATCCCTGGGTTCGGCGGGGTGCGGATCGAGGAGATCGCTCGGGTCACTGAGGACGGCTACATGCTTCTGACGAGCTTTCCAAGGGACCGACTGATCGAGATCGGATGAATTTTAGGGGGGATGATGCCTGCAGGATACTGGAATAGGGTGCTGAGGGTCGATCTTTCCACTGAGGAATCGAAGGTGGAAGAGGTGCCTGTCGAGGTATGGAAGCTTTGCATTGGCGGGTCCGGGTTTGCGGCGAAGGTGATCCTGGAGGAGATGGACAAGCAAACCGGGGCATTCGACCCTGGCAATCTGCTTGTGTTCGCATTGGGTCCATATCAGGCGGGGAACAACCCCGGGAACGCAAAATGGACGGTCGCAGCCAAGTCGCCTTTGACAGGCACCTATGGGGATTCGGCTGCCAGCGCCAACTGGGGACCGGCGCTTAAGCGGGCCGGGTATGATGCCCTCGTTGTGAAGGGTAAGGCGGGTAAGCCGGTCTATCTTCTCATAGATGAGGACCGCGTAGAGATAAGGGATGCCGGCGCTCTATGGGGCCTCGATTCGTACGAAGCGGTCGATAGTGTGAACAAAGAAGCGGGGAAGGGTTTTTCGGTGGTCACCATCGGTCCTGCCGGGGAAAGGCTCGTGAGGTTCGCATGCATAGTCGCCGATGCGTACAGCTTTGCGGGCAGGTGCGGCATGGGTGCCGTCATGGGCTCGAAGAGGCTGAAGGCGATAGCGGTACGGGGGACAAAGAGTGTGGGGGTACATGATCAGGAGCGCCTTAGTCAGCTCGCCAAGCGGAGGTTCGGGGAGATCTTCGCCACGTCCAAAGACGGACTCAGACTGCACGGAACCCCAGAGCTGTGTGTTACAGCCGAGGGGTTTGGCGACATGCCGATCAAGTACTGGACCCAAGACACGTGGCCAGAAGGAGCTAAGAAGCTAGGGGCCCCGAATTACACAAAAGTTCTCCACGCACGCCCCTTCCCGTGTGCCAATTGTCCGGTAGGCTGCCACCGCAATATCCAGGTGGAGGGTGGACCGTACGCGATGAAGGGGCCGGGTCCTGAGTATGAGACCCTGGGGATGTTGGGGACGAACCTGTTGATTGATGACCACAAGGCGGTTGCGAAGGCCAACGACATCTGCAATCGACTCGGGCTTGATACGATCTCGGCCGGGGCCTGTCTCGGTCTGGCTATGGAGTGCTATGAGAAAGGCTGGCTAACAAAGGAACAGACAGGGGTTGACCTGACTTGGGGGAACGGGGAAGCGATGATCGCGATGATCGACCAGTTGGGGAACCGCTCAGGGTTCCTTGGGGAGGCCTTTGCCGATGGAACCCTCTCCGCTGCTCAACGAATCAACCCTGCCGCCGAATCGCTGGTGGTTCACGTCAAGGGGTTGGACTTCCCTGCCCATGATGCACGCGCCTGTTGGAGCCTGGCAGTTAACTATGCGACCTGCACCCGAGGTGCCTGTCACATGCGCGGGGTTACTGAGGATGTCGAGATGGGTGGTTTATTGATCCCTGAACTAGAAATCACTGAAGGATGGACCCAGTTCTTCTCCCAGGAGCACAAATCGGAGTTGGCGGTCAAGCTGCAGGATCTCTGTGCGTGGATGAACTCTCTTGTCATCTGCACGTTCATGGTCGACGGCGGTGGGCTGAGCCTCACAGCACTCTTGGAGTTGTTCAACCTGGTGACGGGCTGGGACTGGGATGTTCAGGCCGCAATGAGAAGCGGTGAGAGGATCTTTAACCTACAAAGACTAGTTAATCTACGTGATGGTCATGGGCGACATACCGACACGATCCCTCCTAAGATGAGCGTCCCCGCCAGGAAAGGCTTCAGGGCGGGTCAGTCTCCAACGCCCTTTGATCCATATTTGGAGGAGTACTACAGGCTCAGGAAGTGGGATGCGGACGGGAGGCCCACCCTTGACTGCCTGGAGGGACTCGGCTTGCTCGAGTACGCGACTCGCGCCTCATATACGTAGCCTGTTTAGGTGCGGCAGGGGAGGCGGTTATACTACGACACAGCGTGGTTGGGGTAGGGGAGGGGGCAAGGACATATGTTCTCGCCTGTGGCCTGGGATGGAAGGGTGAATAGGAGGTAAATGTGGAACAGGAGTTGGTGCATCGCGGCAAAACGAAGATCGAGTGGGCCCGCTCCTGGATGCCCCTTCTTGTGAATCTTCGCGAGGAGTTCATCCAGGATGAGCCATTTTCCGGGAACAGGATCGGGATAAGCATCCACCTGGAGGCGAAGACGGCCTGTCTAGCAATCCTTCTACGCGACGGAGGAGCACAGGTCTTCGTCACAGGAAGTAATCCGCTCTCCACCCAGGATGATGTAGCTGCCGCACTGGCCGAGGAGGCGGGTATCTCAGTCCATGCGCGGCGCGGAGTGAACGAAGCAGAATATTTTAGTCACCTGCGCGAGGTACTCGCTGCGAAGCCAGATCTCATCCTCGACGACGGAGGCGACCTCGTAGGGCTCCTACACAAGGAGATAGAGGGGGAGGTGATCGGCGGGTGCGAGGAGACGACAACCGGTGTCAACCGACTGCGCGTTCTCGCCCGTGCAGGGAGGCTACGCTTTCCCATGTTCGCAGTGAATGACGCTAAGATGAAGTATCTATTTGACAACCGCTACGGAACCGGTCAGTCGGTATGGGACGGGATTCTGCGTTCCACCAACCTCCTGGTGGCGGGAAAAACTGTCCTTGTCGCTGGATACGGCTGGTGCGGCCGTGGGATCGCTATGCGAGCGTGTGGCCTGGGAGCCAGGGTAACCGTCTCCGAGGTCGACCCGGTGCGAGCTGTGGAAGCAGTAATGGATGGGTTCGCCGTCGCGCCGCTCGCCGAGATGATCGGCCAGGCCGACCTACTCATCACCTCAACCGGGTGCAGTGATGTCGTCACCGTAGAGGCTCTCAAGAACGCAAAGGACGGTCTCTTGCTCGCCAACGCTGGCCACTTTGACGTGGAGATCGACAAACATGCCCTAGCCAAACTTGCCGCCTCTCAGCGGGACGTGCGCGAGGGAATCCGTGAATTTACCCTTAAAAACGGGCATCGACTTTACCTCCTCGGGGAGGGGCGGCTGGTCAACCTTGTCCTTGGCGATGGGCACCCTGTGGAGATCATGGACATCTCCTTCGCTCTGCAGGCATTGACCCTCCGACACATCGTGGAGAACGCCCCATTTTCGCCAACTCTGTACGCAGTCCCACCGCAGATCGATCGGCAGGTCGCACGGATGAAGCTTAAGGCACTGGGCGTACGGATCGACACCCTAACTGAAACCCAACAAAGCTACCTCGGCCTGTCATCTTCTTAACCGCTCCTTTCTCCGCGTTGCTTAACGGGGTACAATCGAAATAAGAGGGGGTGAGACGTTTGAAAAACCGATCGGTCGTGAGGAAGGCCTTGACGGTATTGTTTCCAACGATCATTCTGGTGCTCGTCTTAGGGGTCGGAGGGGCACAGCAGACGAATACCGAGCTCTTCTTGCCCCTATCCCAGATCTATCAATACATCAAAAGCTGCTTTTACTGGCCAGAACGGATCGACGACCAAGAGGCCCTCTACGGCGCGATGAAGGGGATGGTGAAGCAACTAAACGACCCGCACAGTGAGTTCCTTGATCCTGACGACTACGAACGCTTTGAAAACAGCCTGCAGTCCGAGTTTAGCGGAGTTGGAATTGAAATTACAATTAAAGATGGTGTCCTAATGGTTATTGCCCCACTTGCGGAGACCCCAGCTGAGCGGGCAGGGGTACTAGCCGGTGATCAAATCCTTAAGATCGACGGCGAGCCGACTGTGGAGATAACCCTTACTGAGGCATCGGTCAAAATCAGAGGGGAAGTGGGAACGACTGTCGTCCTACTCGTGCGACACAAGGACGGCCGTGAAGAGGAAATCTCAATAGTTCGTGGCACGATTCCGCTTGTGTCGGTCACAAGCAAGCTAGTCGCAGCCGATAGGATCGGTTACATTCGCATCTCGCGCTTTAGCGAGGATGTCACCCTGGAACTCGACACTGCCTTACTGGGGTTTGACCTCGATGGCCTCGACGGACTGATCCTCGACGTGCGGAACAACGGAGGGGGGCTCACAAAGGGAGCAGTCCGCGTTGCAAGTCGATTCATCGACAGCGGGCTCATCTTCACTAGCAAAGGACGGATCAGTGGCCCTCAGGAGCACTGGTCGACGGGAAACCTTGTGCCCAACTTGCCACTTGCGGTTCTGATCAACGGGGGAACTGCAAGCGCAGCTGAAATTGTCGCCGGCGCCATCCGCGATAATGACATGGGTATTTTGATCGGGGAGCAGTCGTTCGGGAAAGGGGTCATGCAGATCCTGCGAGAGTTTCCCGATGGCTCTGCACTCAAGTTGACTATCGCAGAGTATTTCACCCCACTGGGACACGCCGTGCATGGCATCGGCCTCCCCCCGGATATCGCGGTGACTGAAGACGAGGACCCAATTGAGGTAGCGATCGCCTGGATCGACACCCACCTCGGAGTGTTGATGCCAATCCCCCTCAACGACAGGAACGACACTTGAGGTTCTCCTTTACCGGTACAGGCGGCTGGAAAACGACCCCACGCGCCTTGGCCGATGATATTGTGACTCGCAACCCGAAGCGAGAAGGGATCTAGGCTGTTGCTATGAGGAATTACGATGTGGTGGTGGTAGGTGGGGGTCCGACCGGTGCAGTGGCAGCGCGCCACGCCACCGCGGTTGGGGCACGTGTGCTCCTGATCGAACAAGGGGACGGCTCCGGAGAACCGGCCCGATGCACCGGTCTTGTCAGTCCCCGCACCCTCGACTTGCTAGGTGCCTCGACCACAAGCGTCCTGCGGGAGATCCGCTGTGGAACCCTTCACGCCCCAGGGGGGAGGACCCTCAATATCCGTGCGGACACGGTCAAGGCGGTCGTGCTTGACCGTGGGAGGCTCAACCGTGAGCTGATCGAGTTGGCAGCCTCCGCCGGCGTTGAGGTGAGAACCCATACACGAGCCGTCGCTGCAACGACCGGCCGCGTTTGGATAAAACATCAAGGAAATAAGGAGGAGTTAAAAACCGCTGTCATCATCGGGGCCGATGGTCCACAAAGCGCCATTGCTTCATGGTTTTCCCTACCACATCCAACTCAGCTCCTCGTGGCAAGTCAAGTGGTGGTTACAGAAGACCACCTTACTCCGGACGGCATAGAGGTCTTCTTTGGAAGTGATGTTGCTCCCGGATTCTTCGCCTGGGCAGTCCCAGCTGAGGAGAGATGCCTGCGCGTCGGCCTCGCTGCCCCCTTGGGAACGGACACAAATGCCCTTCTTAGCCGGTTTATGGGGCGGCGCTTCTCCGGAGAGGTGGTCGAGCAGATCAGGGGAGTAATTCCGATTGGCACGGTTGAGACAACGGTGGGAGATGGAGTGCTCCTCGTTGGAGACGCTGCGGGACAGGTGAAGCCAACCTCTGGAGGAGGGATCTACACCGGCGGGATGTGTGCCCGAATCGCCGGTGAGATCGCAGGTTATGCCGCCCTGGCTGGAAGACCAAATCGTAAGACACTCGCCGAGTATGAGCGTCGCTGGCAACGGGAAATCGGCCGTGAGTTCCGTTTTGGCCTCGCCGCTCGCCGCGCGCTCTCCGCTCTCTCAAACAGCGAAATCGATGCGATCTTCGCCGCCATCGACGAGCCATCGATTCTCAGTCTGATCGCCAAGAAGGGGGACATCGATTACCCAAGCCGGCTCGTCCACTCCTTCCTCCCCCACCAGGAGTTGTGGCCAAGGCTCCTTGCCCTCATCACCGCCCTTGGCGGCTGGGGAAAAATCGAGGAACTGGCACGGCTCGCCTTTGCCCCACGCGACCATGTAACCCTATAATGTTTGAAGATCATGGCGAAAAAGTCTGCAAAGAAGAAGAAGACATCTCAGACCCAGCGTTCTAAGATCCTGTTTGAACGCGTGATGGTTTACTTGATCGCCCTGTTTGTCTTCGCCTTGCCGCTTTTTATCTGGCCAGGGAGCACGGAGTACGGCTACGATAAGTCGATTTTCGCTCTCATCGGGATCTCGATCCTCCTTATTCTCTGGGGAGGCTCCACCTGGCTAAAAGGGGAGTGGCAAATTCGCCTTCCCTGGATAACCTTCCCCGCCCTCGGATTGGTCCTTGTCTCCCTCCTCTCCCTCATCCATGCCGTAAATGGCCGCGTGGTGATCCAAAGCCTCACGCTCCTTACGTTCTTCTTCCTGTTTTACCTAGTAGTAACAAACCTCGTAAAGGAGAAGCGCGACGTTGCCCTGATCCTCTACTGCCTTCTTCTATCGTCCTTTTTGGCCTCGCTATACGGCCTTTTGCAGTACCTAGGAGTGATGCGCGGGGCAGGCGGTGGGCATGGTCTTGGAGAGATGATATCCACGATGGGAAATCGCAACTATTTGGGTGGATTCACCGCCTACCTCCTTTTCCCCTCCGTCATCCTGATCGTTCGGCTCCGTTCTCGGCTCCTACGTGCCCTGGCTATCGGGCTTATATCCTTCAACTTTGGGACGGCAATGCTCGTTAACCAAATGGGAGTGGTTGTCGCACTGATCGTCGCCGCGGTCGCGTTTCTCATTGGGTGGGCCATCTTCCGGCCGATTGATCCGATCCGCCAAAACCGCGGATGGCTCATCGCTTTTCTTTTCCTTCTTCTTTTCACCTTTCTCGTCGAGGCCCCGTCCGGGCCGCTCAATTCGGTCATCGGACTTTCAGCGGATGGGAGTTCTTGGATCGCCCAGTTCTGGGCGCGAAACTCAGGTAAGGTTCGTTCATGGGACTGGTGGGTCGGCTGGGAGATGTTCAAGGATCACCCCATCGTCGGGGTGGGGCTTGGTAACTACAAGCTTAACTTCATTCCGTACAAGGCGAAGTTCCTCGCGTCCCCTCAGGGGGCAGGCTACAACTTCTACATCGCCCGCGCGGCACAGGCGCATAACGAGTATGTGCAGGTGACGGCGGAGCTCGGCTCACTCGGGATCCTCGCTCTCCTCGCCCTGCTGGTCACAACCCCCATCTGTTTTTGGATTAGGCTTCGCCGTAACTTAAATGAAGGAGACCGCTTCGATCTGCTCCTCCTCTCCTGTGGAGTCGTTGCGTTCCTCGTGCACGCCCTGGTCAGCTTCCCCGCTCACCTCCCTGCCTCCTGCCTCGTTCTTGTCCTTGTGCTTGGCCTCGCCTCCTCGCGCACCTACGGCGAGGCAGCAGAGGTGCACGTTAGCCTCAAGAAATGGCCGCTCAAAGTCTTCGTCACAGTGCTCATCGCTTTTTGCCTGCTCGTCTCCGTAATCGCTGCCCGCGACTTCTCCGCTGACCTTCTCCTTGGCCAGGGAATCAAGCGGCTTCAGATGGGACAGTTCCCGCTCGCCGAAGCGACCCTCGAACGAAGCATCCGTCTCGACTTCTGCCCTCGCCAAGCCTACTATCACCTTGCCACGGCGAAGATTAAACAGGGCCGCTACGAAGAGGCAAGGGCCGATCTGGAGCTGTGCCGCACCCGCTTCGTCGTAGAAAACCTCTATCTCAATCTGGCAGGCCTAGCCGCGAACCTGGGGGACTTGAAGACGGCACGGCAGGACTTAGAGCTGCTACTGGCTACCCATCCCCATCCCACCCTTCAAATCCAGGCTGAGTACCTGGATAAGTACCTGGAAGCGATAATCACCATCCAAGAAGGGGACTACAACCGCGCCGCGAACATGCTGGAAACACTTATCCAGGAACACCCAACCTTCGAGCGGTCCTACATCGCCCTTGGCAATCTGTACCTTATGAGGGGAATGCCGGTCAACGCGCGCAAGAACTATGAAAAGGCCCTTGAATTGATCGATGGGAAGCTCACTAAGGCAAAAGAGACGCTCTCCTCGGCTATTTCCCTCCCTACGCAAGAGTACGCCCGGCTGCGCAGTGAGATCGAGGTTCTCACCCAGGAGAAGGAGGCCGTGGAGGCCAGTCTCACCAAATTGCCTTCCTCTTGAACCTTCCTTGAAAGCGCTTCCCGCCCCTCCTATACTGAAAGTGTGATTTCTTATGGCAATTGAAGTCATCAAACGAAGCCTCGACTACGTCTTGGGGCAGACAAACACCCAGCAGCTTAAGCACTTCCGTTCTTACCTGCGGGCGGTAAACACATTAGCAAAAGAGATGGAACACCTTTCCGACGTGGCGCTCCAAGCCAAAACAGAAGAATTTCGAAGACGTCTTGAGGCAGGAGAGACAAAGGACAAAATCCGAAATGAGGCATTTGCTGTGGTGCGCGAGGTCGCTGCGCGCACTGTACAGATGCGACCATTCGATGTACAGATTATAGGGGCAATTGCCCTCGATGAACAGAAGATCGCGGAGATGCAGACCGGGGAGGGGAAGACCCTCGTTGCCACCCTCCCCGCCTACCTGAACGCACTGGTGGGGAAGGTGCATGTGGTAACCGTGAATGATTACCTCGCCCGCCGCGACCGGGAGTGGATGGGCCCGATCTACGAGTTCCTCGGCCTGTCTGTCGGCCTCCTTCAGGAAGGGATAGAGATCGCGGAGCGTAAATCCGCCTACGCTGCCAATATCACCTATGGAACGAACAACCAGTTCGGGTTCGACTACCTGCGTGATAATATGGTCCTCTCCACCGACCAAAAAGTTCAGGGACCTCTCGACTACGCGATAGTTGACGAGATCGATAACATCTTGATCGACGAGGCACGCACCCCGCTCATCATCTCCGGCTCCACCGCCCAGTCAATCGACCGCTACCGCAAGTTCGCATCGCTTGTCCGCCGATTCAAGAAGGATGCGGATTTTGAGATCGACGAGGAGACACGCCGGCTCACCCTCACCGACACAGGGATCCACAAGGGCGAGGAGGCTCTGTCTCTTGAGAACCTATTTGCACCGGAGAACACCGACACCCTCCACCACCTTGAGACGGCGCTACGCGCGCTGCACTTATTTAAGAAAGAGCGGGACTACATCGTTAAGGACGGCCGGGTGATGATCGTTGACGAGTTCACTGGGCGACTGATGCCCGATCGCCGCTACTCCGATGGCCTCCATCAGGCGCTTGAGGCGAAAGAGGGAATGATGGTACAGCGCGAGTCGCAGACCCTCGCCCAGATCACACTACAGCACTACTTCCAGCTCTATAAGAGAATCTGCGGGATGACCGGCACCGCAAAGACCGAGGAGGAGGAGTTCAAGCAAATCTACGCCTTGCCAGTACTCGTAATCCCCACCAACCGACCGCTCATCCGCGAGGCAAAACCCGACGTGATCTTCCGCGCCCGCAAGGCGAAGTTCGAGGCGATGGCCGAGGAAGTGGAAAGGCTTCACAAGAGAGGAAGACCGGTCCTGATCGGGACCAACTCGATCGAGAAATCAGAGCGGCTCTCAGCCTTGCTCAAGGAGCGCGACCTCCCACACCATGTGTTAAACGCCAAGTACCACGAGCAGGAGGCGGAGATCATCAAGGAAGCCGGCAAGCCTGGGGCAATTACCGTTGCCACCAACATGGCTGGCCGTGGGACTGACATCAAGCTCGGCGATGGAGTTGCCGAAGTCGGCGGCCTGCATGTCATGGGCGGTCAGCGCCACGAATCCCGCCGGATCGACAACCAGCTCCTCGGCCGCTCGGGGCGTCAAGGGGATCCCGGCTCCTCCCAGTTTTACCTCTCACTCGAAGACGACCTCTTGCGTATCTTCGGTGGAGACCGGATCGCCTCCGTAATGGATCGATTGGGAATGGAGGAGGGGCAGGCGATCGAACATGACCTCCTCACCGGTGCTATTCGTCGCGCACAGAAGCGTGTAGAAGGGCGCAACTTCGAGATCCGAAAGCGTCTCCTTGAATATGACCTCGTCCTTGCCAAGCAGCGCGAGGCGATCTACTCCCTGCGCGATCGGTTCCTCTTACCACCACGCGATGAAGCGGATTCCCTTCCTATGGATGACCTTGATGACTATCTAGGCGAGTTGCTCGAGGAGTACGCTGAGGGGCTTATCGGCGATTACGCCAATGCCTCCCGACCCAAGGAAGAATGGAACTTAAAGAGATTGGCCCACGAACTCTCAGCCACCATTCCTGTCTCGCCACAGACCCTGGAGGGGAAGGAACCTGATGAGCTCCACAGCGAAGTGGTCGATTGCCTCCATCGCGCCCTCTCCCGGCAGAAGGAGCAGCTCGGCGCGCGTTTCCCCCTAATCGCACGGTATCTCATTCTCACTACCGTCGATGAGGCCTGGCTTTCCCACCTCTACACCCTCGATGACCTAAAGGAGGGGATCGGCTGGACCGCCTACGGGGGAACTGACCCGCT
>JAUWYG010000070.1 GCA_030615945.1 Candidatus Bipolaricaulota bacterium
GCGCTTCTTACCCAAGCCGACCAAGCTTGTTAATGACCTGCTTTTCTGCTCGTAATAGGTTTTGACATGCTCAACCCGCAGTATCGGTTTACCGGTATCTTCCCGCATGCTCCGCTCTATCATTTCAGGGATCAGCCCCTCTGGCGGCTGCCATTCCTCTTCGGCTATCTCCTCGGCGTAATGGCAACGGATGAGGTGACCGGGCACCGGTTCGCGCAAATTTGGGTGCTTCTGCCGACAGGACTCCCGAGCGTGGTCACAACGGGGCTCGAAGATGCAGCCAGGGGGGAGATTCGCCGGCGAAGGGACCCGCCCCTTAATGGGGGGAAGACAGCTTGATTCCTTGCTTTCCCCCAGCTTAGGCACGCAACGCATGAGCGCCTGAGTGTATGGATGCATGGGCTTTAAGAAGACATCCTCGACTGAGGCTCTCTCCACAATCTCACCAGTGTACATCACCCCCACCTTATCGGAGACATAGGCGATGACACCCAGATTGTGGCTGATGTATAGGAGACCCGTGTCGAACTCGCGTCGCAGCTCGGCAATCAGATCCAACACGCTTGCCTGCACGGTTACGTCCAGGGCGGTGGTCGGCTCATCCATGATCAGGAGAGCCGGATTATTGAGTAAAGAGATGGCGATGACCACCCGCTGCTGCTGACCACCGGAGAGTTGATGAGGATAGCGGCCCATCATCGCCTCTGGATCAGGCATGTACACCTGTTTTAGCATTTCAATCGACCTTTTAGAGGCTTTTCCTTTCCTGAGACCACGGTGAACCGTCAATACCTCCCTCAGTTGCTCCCCGATGCGCAAGGATGGGTTAAGGGCAGACAGGGGATCCTGATACACCATGGAGATTTGGTCGCCGCGTAGCCTGCGTAGTTCCTCGCTACTCCGACCCCGTAGCTCCTGTCCCTGGAAGAGGATACTACCGTTGTCGATCCGACCATTGCGATCCAGAAAGTTGACAACCCCAAAGGCAACCGTACTCTTGCCGCAACCCGATTCGCCGACCAGGCCAAGGGCCTCTCCTCGGTGGATCTCAAAGGAAACATCGCGTACCGCTGATACCACGCTCTTACGCATCTGGTAGGAGATCGCCAGGTTTTTAACTTGCAAGACAGGGGTTTCTAGATTTTCCATATCGTACTCCCTACCCTTACTGATAGCGCATCGTCTCCTCACGCAGGCCATCAGCGAAGAGGTTAAGCCCAATCACCAGGGACGAGATGGCCAGCGAAGGCCACAAGACGGCCCAGGGACTGAGCCAGATATAGTGGCGCCCTTTACAGACCATGCTGCCCCAGTCGGGTGAGGGGGGTGGCAGACCAAGGCCAAGGAAGCCCAGCGTCCCGATGGCAAAGACAGCATAGCCTATCCGCAGCATGGCATCTACGATGATGGGCCCCCGGGCATTGGGCAGGATTTCCACAAACATTATGTAGAAAGGATTTTCACCTCTCAACTCTGCCGCGGCGATGTACTCCCGCGTGCGGATGTCCAAGGTCAAACTGCGCACCAGGCGGGCGATACCTGGTGCGCCAGCGATCGTAATTGCGATTACCACGTTTATAGCGGAAGGCCCCAGGGTAACGATGATAATCAGGTAGAGCAAGATGACTGGAAAGGCCATTATTGCATCGAGAATACGCATCACAATCTCGTCTATCCACCCGCCGAAGTAGCCGCCTATCAGTCCCAGTGTGGTACCGATGGCTAGAGCGCAAAGCACCGACAAAGGGGCCAGGACCAAGATGGTTCGAGCACCGTAGATAAGTCGAGCCCAAAGGTCTCGTCCCAGGTGATCGGCGCCCAGTGGATGCTCCGCGGAGGGGCCCAGATTCATGGCCTCGGGGTCCTGCTCCAGAGGACCGTAAGGCGAAATAAGGGGTGCGAAGATAGCCACAAAGACCCAGAAACCTACAAGCCCCAATCCCACAAGTGCTACTTTGGATGCCAGAATTGGGGCAAGCGCATCTCGAAAGCATTGCCAAAGTGACCGGCGCGTCGCGATGACCGGAGGTCGGGCTTGCTCGCTTACTCCCATAGCTTCATCTCCTTCCAGCTTCCCAACTTAAGGCCTGCCAACGCTTAAGCATACCGAATGCGAGGATTGAGGAAAGTGTAGATGATGTCGGCCACCAATTGCGTTCCCACGGCCAGGAAAACCATCACCAAGGCCACTGCTTCGATGGCGAAGATATCCTTATATAATCCTGACTTATATAGGTAGTTTCCCAAACCCGGGAAGCCAAAGATCGCTTCCACTACTACAAGCCCTCCCATGAGCCAATTGACGTGTAACATAATGACCGTGATAGGGGCCATCAACGCGTTACGCAGAGCGTGCTTAAAGACGATACGCCAGTAGGGCAAGCCCTTTAAGAAAGCCGTACGAATATAGGCCGTCCCCATCACCTCCACCATACTGGCACGCGTGATCCGCAGCACGTAGCCCAGCTCTATTAGGGTAAGCGTCAGGACAGGTAGGACCAGCATTTCGGGTTTTTCGAAAATCGCTTTTGCGCTAGTGAACACGGTCGCACCAGGCACCAATTTCAACCAAGTGGCGAATATCAGGATCAGGAATATGCCAGTCGCGAACTCCGGAGTGGAAGTGCCCGCTAAACTTCCGATGGAGAGGATGCGGTCAATCGCTTTTCCCTCATTGAGACCCGCAATCAATCCCAGCACGAGGGCTAGAGGCATGACGATGACGAAAGCTATGGCAGCTAGGATAGCTGAGTTCTGGAGCCGTCGAAAGAGCGTCTCAGCAACGGGACGGCCGGTCTGCACTGATATGCCGGGGTCGCCGCGCACTATTCCTTTTTGTAAGGGGATGTACTTCTTGGCGCCGCTTGCCTTCTCGACCCAAAAGCCACCCGCTTTAGTACGCAACCAGTAAGTCTGGCCGCTACCCTTTTCCCACAGGATAGCACGGTCGTGCATATCTATTCCCCAAAAGGTGCTGACATCGGATTCGTCCGTCTGCCACCTACCGTTGTCAATAGATTTAATTACCGTGCCGTCCGGCTGCAGCCGCAGGGCGATGAGGTCCTCGCCCTCCAGTTTCCATCGAATTGGAGTGCCGTCCTCGTCCATTGCCCACCATTCGTAGAACTCGGTCCCCGGCCTCTTTATCCGCTCAAGTGGCATGCCAACAAACCTCTCCGCTCGCCAATCGCTTCCTATCAGCAAGTTGAGATATCGAACATATAAGGGGTGGTCCAGACCTAACTGTCTCCGAAAGGATTCCTCCTGCTCGGGCGTGGCAAATGCCCCCAGGATTTTTCGCGCCACGTTGCCAGGTGCAATTTCGGTGATGCCGAAGACGATGATTGAAACGATGAACATCGTCAACAGCATAAGCAGCAAGCGTCGCACAATAAATTTAGGGATAATTCTCCCGCCTAACTTCAGGTACGTTTAACGAAATCTTTGCGCAAAAGTTACCTACAGCCGTACAACTTGGCTCAGTTCGAGTCGTAAGTAACCAGACCAGAGCCTAAGAGCTATTTGCCACAAAGCAGCCCTTCAATCTCGAAGACTCCGGGGATCTTACAGGAACTTGGACTGGGATGGAGCAGGCCAAAAGCTAACCACAACCTGCCCCATCCCAGAATCCCAAAAGACCACTGGTAGCTATAGGAAAGCTGCCCATAGTCTCACAGACGACTTACTCCTTGAGCCAGACCTCCCTGAAGCACTCGTCATACTGAGTCGGGTGCCCCTTGAAGTTCTGGACCTTTATGTTCGCGATGGACCACACATTACGCCAGTAGGCGATAATGATGGAGCCACGGTCCCTCTGTATCTTCTCCAGTTTGCACATGATCTCCCGGCGCGCCTCCACGTCCAGGATCCCTTGGGCTTCCTTGAGCAGTGCCGCGAACTCGTCGTCACACCAGCGGGTCTCGTTCCAGGGCACAGGGTTCCCCTCTGCGTCGCAGATGTAGGCTAGGCCCGGAACCATCGTCCCCAATGGACGGTGCGTCCAGGGGGTGATTCCAAGGTCAACCTCTGTCCACAGATCCCAGTAGGTGCTAACGGGCATGGTCCTTAACTGAATGTCAAACGCTGGG
This sequence comes from Candidatus Bipolaricaulota bacterium, assembly GCA_030615945.1. Lineage (GTDB taxonomy): Bacteria > Bipolaricaulota > Bipolaricaulia > UBA7950 > UBA9294 > UBA9294. Next base: position 4,089 of record JAUWYG010000070.1, read on the forward strand.
ACGGCGTCCTGCTTAAGGATCTCCGCCATAGAGACGATATCCTCCCAGCCGCTTCCTACCGAAAGCTCGACCTTGAGAGGCGTGGTGTAACCGGCCTCCTCCAGTATCTCTTTAGCCTTCTGCGGATCAAATGGAAGTGGCTCCACCTCGCAGTATGCCGGATGGATTGGGCATACATGGTAATCCGCCCCCACGACGCCCTCACCGTAATAGGCCATCTTCAGGATCTTCTCGCGGTCAACGCAATACTTAAGCGCTGTGCGAACCTGGTTATCATCCCAGGGCTCCTTATCCACTCGCATACGTAGGACCTGGGCCATGGCGGTGGGCGTGCCGATCACATTGGCGTTTGGATCGTCCCCCAGCGCCAGGAAATGACCAAGCTCTGGCTCGGTGATAACGTCAACTGTCCCAGCCTGGAAAGCCGCGGCATGGGCCGATATCTCATGACCCATATCAATGTAGACTATCTTATCCAGGTAGGGCAGTGGCTGGCCGTCAGCGCCATCCTGCCAGTAAGGAGAGTCCGTACGGCGCTTGAGCACCACCCGCTCACCCGGGGAGAATTCCTCCAGGACGAATGGGCCGGTGCCGACTGGGGCCTTGATGAAGTCGCCTTCGAAGGTCCGGTGGTTCATGATCTGGTTCGGGTAGTGGAACAGATGCTCCGGCACGGCGATCTGCGGCGAGTCGAGGAAGAGTATAACCATGTAGTCGTTAAACTTCCTTATGTTCTCCGGCCTAAGGTACGACATCAGACCCAGGGTGGAGGAACCTACCTCCGGATCCAACCACTCCTTCATGGTGAAGACGACATCGTCCGCGGTGAAGTCATCACCATTGTTCCACTTGATCCCCTTGCGGAGATAGAGTATCCAGGTCATGAGGTTAGGGCTGGCCTCCCACCTCTCCAACAGCCAGGGATGGGTGATGTTGTTCTCATCGGTGAAAGTCAGATACTCAGCTATCTGACGCGTCCAATTGGAATTCGCCACCCAAGAGTAGCGCGCAGGGTGATCAATGCGCCCTAATTCCTGGCCAGTCACGTAGAGGGTTCCACCGCGCTGGATGTCCTCACCAGCTACTGCAAGAAAGAGCCCTCCAAGTAGTACAGCCACCAGAAGAAATACCATTATTTTCTTCATCTCTGTCTTACCTCCTCCTTTACTCCTTTACATTTAAGGCTCCTTACGCTAGCCTCTCAACTATAACGTACGTCGCATATCACCCCCCGTTTTTATATAAATTCTCCACTGGATACGCCCCCAGCAAGCTGGGGGAGGAAAGCGGAGATTCACCATAGGTGAAGTCCACCATTACAGTATGCTAGATGAGCCCCGGCAAGCGTGTCAAGCTGAGAGAACAGTTGTGGAGGGGGGAGATGTAGGACATTGATTACTTCGTGCGCTTGGTGGGGAATTAACTGACGGCAATGGTGATCCGGCGATACACTCATCTGGTTGAATGCGTAATTCCAGGCTTGATTCCACATAGCCTCACCAACATCACTTTACACAAAAACTTTCCTTCTGTCAAGCTATATCTGTATTTTTTCTTTCGGCTAGCCGTATTTTTGCTCTGCCCTTCGTCCCGAAAAGAGCAATTCACGCCGAGCGTGGGTTACAGCCATAAGCTGCGTTGGCCCTTGTAAGAAGGAAATCTTCCAACTAGAATGCACATTACATCTTCTTAGAATGAGGGGGCGGTATGTCAGCAAAAATTCTATCTGGCAGGGAAATCTCAGCCGAGGTGAGGCAAGAGCTAAAACAGAGGGTGGAAAAGTTCAAGTCAAAGGGACTCACCCCCGGGCTGGTAATGGTGCGAGTTGGAGAAGACCCCGCTTCGGTGTCCTATATGAGGCAGAAGGGAAAGACCAGCGAAGAGGTGGGTATCTACTCCGAGACCATCGTGTTCCCCGAAGAAACCCCGGAGGAAGCGCTTCTTAAAAAGATAGCTGAGCTTAACAAAGACCACAAGTTTCATGGGATACTGGTTCAGCTTCCCCTGCCGCGGCATATCAGCCAGGATCGGGTGATAAATGCCATCGATCCAATGAAGGACGCTGACTGTTTTCATCCGGTGAACGTAGGCAAACTCCTCATTGGAGACCCTTACCTTCTGCCCTGCACCCCCCACGGAGTGCAGCAGATCCTCATCCGCAGTGGTTATAGTCCGGAGGGAAAACACGTTGTTATCTGCGGAAGGAGCAACCTCAACGGCAAGCCCCTCTTTGCTATCCTGATTCAGAAGAGAACCGGGGCCAATGCCACCGTCACCGTCTGCCACACTGGGACGAAGAACCTGCCCGAGATAACCCGAAGTGCGGATATCCTGGTAGCTGCCATGGGGTCTCCTGAATTCATCAAGGCAAACATGGTGAAAGAGGGAGCGGTGGTGATAGACGTAGGGGTCAACCGAATCGAGGACCCGAGTAAGAAGTCCGGCTTTAGGCTCATCGGGGACACCGATTTCGAGGCCCTAAAAGAGAAGGTCGAGGCCATCACACCAGTCCCCGGTGGGGTCGGCCCGATGACGGTCACCATGCTCATGTGGAACACGATAATGGCCGCCGAAACCCAAACTGGGATAGCGGTGAAGTGAAGGGGGAGTGTGTGGAGTGGCATCGGATGGGTTGGACAGTGCTGTTCCAAAGGGTCAGTATGATCATGGCCAACACGGTAAAAGCCGCTAGCAACCTCACAAAAAAGCATGGCTGAAAGGATATCCATTGGGGTAGAAGGAACCGTTGAGTTATCCCCGGAGCGCATCTTCCGTTACCTGGAGTACGGTGGTTCTTCTCCGTCTGATCCTATCCTAGAGAAGCTCAAAGTACTGACCCCTAAGGCACGCAAGCTGGCACAACCAAGGACCTTAAGCCGGATCTGCAAGATGGGAGAAGCGGTAAACCTCCCCAAGAACGACCTCCCCACACCGATTCAGGGTGCTTCGTTCCTGGCCTTTGGCCTTGTCACAGTGGGCCCTGCGATCGA
>JAUWYG010000170.1 GCA_030615945.1 Candidatus Bipolaricaulota bacterium
CCCCCGGATTTTCCAACAGCACGCGTTTTTAGTGTCCTTTGCCCTTCACCCTCAGGTAGTTCTCATTCAACCCGCGGCGATACTCTTCCTCGGACGTCAGGGGCTGAGATATGACTGCGAGTGTGTCTGACGACATGGTGCCCGTCGTTGCGAGTTGGTATCCTGCTGCTTCCGCTGCGTCCAGGATCTCCCGAGCCTTCTCTTCTTGCTGCCACATCACCGATGCATGAGGTCTGAGAACGGAGCCCACGAAGGGCACGCTTGCATCCTCCGCGAGCTCACATGCGATTCGAACGACCGTGTCGAAGTTGCCGATCTCCCACCACCCGCTCGTGGAGACCAACGCAATCCGAGAGATCGCGACATCCTCGTGCATCTTGGCACGCGTTCTCCCATCGCGGGTTTCCAGGATCGGCTCCATGAGAGGACAAAGGCGGTTGAGGAGATTCTGCATCTCTCCGGGCAACGGGATATAGACCGGCGTAGCGAGAATCAGCGTCTCCGCCTCCCGTAGAGACGAATAGAGGTCCTGCATGTCGTCCTGGATGTAGCACTGGCCCGGGACCTTGAACCAGCAGTGAAACTCGCCTGTACAGGGGGAGATGTTCAGGTCCTTGATCGCGAACGTCTCGGTTGTGTCTCCACCTCGTTCGATCCCACGCATGAATGACGCGAGAAGCCTCGCCGTGTTCCCAGATTCCGCCGATGAGCTGTAGTAGACAGCTACTGACTTGCCCATGATAACCCCTCCCAGCCCCAGTATGGATCGGATGTCCAAGCCAGACAAATCGAGGAGCCCGGCCAGGGAGCGGAGAGGATACCCCACGTCCAATCACTCGAGCTCGCTGCGAGCACATCAACTAAGTCCACAAAGGATTGTGGTATGCGTCCCCCGGAGTTCAGGCTTTTCTCGCTAAGACGCAAAGAACGCCAAGTACTTCTTGATTTCAGGCAATTGGACCCTTAAGCCCCCTGCTTTGGCAGTCCTTTGCGTGCTCTGCGCCTCTGCGAGAGGCTCGGTTTTGTCAGGCTGCTCTTTGAGGAATCATCGTATGCGTCCCCGGATTCCCAAGAGCGAGTGCAGCCGTATTAGATGTCGAGTGTAGGTTTGACCCCTCCCTGTCCGTGGTACAACTTTTCAATCGCACCCCATCTTGATTGCTTGTCAAGTTCATGATACTATGGGTGCCTTCTTATCGGAGTCGGAATGGTGAGGCAGTTCAACAAGCTTTGATGGGGGGTGAATCAAATGCCGCAGCGGAAGTATTCCACAGCCTAAGATGGCCGAGAAGCCCGTTGAGCGGTTGACGAAACTGGGTGAGAAGAAGCAGTAACGCATCAATCAGGCACGTGTCCGGCCAGAGAATCGCCAAAGAGAAAAGCAGCCAAGGGCCTAAATAGCAAACTGTAAGATTAGGCAAGGAGGAAGAAATGCAAGAGAATCGGCAGCCGAGAAATTGGAAGAGGTCAATCGCTATAGTCCTGATGGTTATCGTGGCGATCGGGGTGGCCTACGTGATCGGGGCGTTTTTTGTTGGGCCAAGTCGCGTTAAGGCCGAAGGGGGGGTTATCTCTACGGCAGTGCTGGAAATGCCCAGCGGGATTCTCCCCGCAACGGATACTAACGGAAACGCAGTTACTCTCTTGGTGAAGATTGCAGAGACCTCTGCGGCAAGGAAAGCAGGCCTGAGCAATGTAGGAGCTAAAGCCCTTGACACAACGGTGCTTCTTTACGCACATTCAAGGCTTCAGACTTCTCGTGTCAGGTATGATATGACTGGTATCCGTGCTCCCCTTGAGCTTGCTGTCATTGATGAATCAGGAAGCGTCGTTGCGGTCAAAAAAGTCGGCATGAATACCACGTCAATTTCCGTAACCGAGAAACACCAATGGGTACTAGCCGCTAAAGAGGGGCTCCTTGGCAAGCTTGGGATCGCAAAGGGGTCACTGGTGACTCCGGGCGATATTAGGAGGATCGGCTAAGACTCGAACTTCTCTGCAATGCTTGAAGCGTGAGGAGAAGGAG
>JAUWYG010000050.1 GCA_030615945.1 Candidatus Bipolaricaulota bacterium
TCCATGGTCATTACTTATTCGGCCCTATCGCCTTTGAGGGAATCAGGGCAGATGAGCATGAAGTTTGCTTTTTAAAAGCGGGCAACGGGAGTCGAACCCGCGACCCTCAGCTTGGGAAGCTGATGCTCTACCTCTGAGCTACGCCCGCGTATATACAATTATAGCACACGCAAGGGGCGACAGCAATTTAGCCCTGCAGTGCTTCCAAGGCGGGAAGGGACTTCCCACGCAGAATGGCAAGACAGGCGCCACCGCCCGTGGAGATATAGGAGATCCCATCAGCCTGTCCCATCTTTGTCACCGCCTCGCCGGTTTCCCCTCCTCCGACAACGGTGAACGCATCTGAATTTGCAAGTGTCTCGGCGATTGCCCGTGTCCCATGGGAGAACTGCTCGATCTCAAACGCCCCCATCGGCCCGGTCCAGACGACCGTGTTTGCCTCCGCTATCTGCTCGTGGAACTTGCGCACTGTCTCCGGTCCAATGTCAAGCCCTATCCAGCCAGGTGGGATCCGCTCTGCACGGCAGGTAACGGTCTCGGCAGTTGCGCTTATCTCTTGGGCGACCACAACGTCCCGCGGCAGGAGGATCAAAATCCCCTTCTCATATGCAGTACGGATTAACTCCTTGATCTCTTCCACCAGTGATTCATCGACGACTGAGTTACCCACAAGGTACCCCTTGGCGCGCAGGAAGGTGAACGCAACCCCGCCACCAACGAGCACTACATCGACTTGGTCGAGGAGGTCGCGCAGGGCTTGAAGTTTGCTCTTCGCCTTCTTTCCGCCGACGATCGCAAGGTAGGGGCGCTTTGGTTCATCGATGAGGCACGAGAGGGCCTCGATCTCCTTCTGCACGAGCATCCCCGCGTAGGCAGGGAGGTAGTCGGAGATCCCCAGTGTGGAGGCGTGCGCTCGGTGAAGGGTGGCAAAGGCGTCATTCACGTAGAGGTCTCCCAAGGCGGCCAGACGGCGCGCAAACTGCGAATCATTTGCCGTTTCCTCTGAGTGGAAGCGCAGGTTCTCAAGGAGAAACAGGTCCCCCGCTTCCCCATCGTCGATCGCCTGCTTGACTTCTTCGCCGACACAGTCGTCGAGCTTCCGTACCGGATGGTTCAGAAGGGCTTGCAGCCTTTGCCCAACCGGATCGAGGCAAAGTTCGGGGACAACTTTCCCCTCTGGACGCCCGAGATGGCTCAATAGAACCAACTTCGCTCCGCGGTCAAGGAGGCCCATCAACGTGGGGAAGGAGGACTTAATCCGCGCATCATCACTCACATCCCCGTCTTTTAAGGGAACATTGTAATCGACTCTTACCAGCACAGTCTTTCCTTCAACTGTCGCGTCCTGCACACGCCGAAGTCCACTGAGGAGCCCATCCATTCGCTTTCTCCTTTCTTCAGTTACCCAATTGAACACCGTTATTAAGGCGATTATAATTGTTCGTGATGAACAATCAAAACCTTATCCTCCTGGGAATCGGTCTCTTCGTTAGCCTGATCGTGACCATCGCCGCTGTCGATCAGTACCTCCTAAGTGAACATGACCCCATGGAACCAGATGGCCTGATCTGGCGGGTGCGGACCACATTTTCTCGCATCAAAGATCTAGAGGCTGTGCTTGAGGTAATCGAGAGCGGCGATGAAGACCGTACTGTCCGGATGCTTGTCCGGTTACTGAGAGGACCGGAGCCCGCACTTAGCGTTCGCTATCTCTCTCCGGATATAGTGAGAGACGAGCTCTTCACCGTCGACCGTGACCTGCTCTCTCACTACCTCCCTCAGGAGAACTTGGTCGTGATCAAGCGGTGGATCGGTCTCCCGTTGGCAGACGTGGGAGTGGCCAGTTTCAACCTCACGCAATTGGAAAAGGAATGGAAGGCGGGAATGGTGAGGTTGCGAGTGGTGCGGGACATATCGGGTTTCGGCGCAGACCTGTTTCCCTCCCCGATCCTCCTTAAGGAGACACTTTCCGGCTACCCGCGCTCGGAACCGTTCTCCATCTGGTTGGGTACACAGAAGGAGACTCCTTCCCTCCCCGGTTTCGCCGGGTTCGAAGGGACACTATCAGGAGGCTCGATCCAAGGAGGGTACATCCTTGAGGTGACCGATGCACGGAGCGGTGAACTCTCGCGCATGATCTGGATCGACCGGGAGAGTTTCATGGTGAAAAAGATCGTCTTTTTTGCAGAAGGCAGACGCACAACCAGCATCCGCGTGCAGCGGATTACGCTTGATCAAGGTTTGACCGCGGAGGAAATCCTCGCCCTACCACATGGGGTAGAAGTTATCCGCGGTTAGGGATCTTACCCGATGAGTTTCTTGAACTGTCGCAAGTTCATCTGATACTCGATGAAGTCTCGAAACGCGTCTTCTTCGGCAAACGGGGACTCGATCGCCGAGGCCTCGAAAACTTCGTCGGCAATATAGATCGGACTCCCCATGCGTAGGGCAAGGGCTAGCGAGTCGGAGGGGCGCGCGTCGATCTCCATTATCTTCCCACTGGGGTTGCGCAAGAAGATGGAAGCGTAGTAAGTTCCATCCTTGAGCCCGCTAATCTCGACCCTCTCCACACTTCCATTGAGATCGTCGATGATTTCCTTCATCAGATCATGAGCGAGAGGACGCGGAAAGCGACCACTCTGCAGCCCGAGGGCAATTGACATCGCCTCGGCCTCACCGATCCAAATAGGCATCGCCTTGCTCGAGTTTCGATCCTTCAAGAGAATAACCGGAGCACTGTTGTAGGGATCTACCAATAACGCCTTGATTTCCGCCTCACGCATCACTCGTCTCCTTTAGTTCTCTGTAGGACAACCGTTGGCCTCCCATTATAGCAAGATCTCCCCCCACTGACAATGGTCGATTTGCAACCGCCGTTGAGGTGGCTACACTTGACGGTGAGGTGGTGTTATGTGTGGGATCATTGGGTACGTAGGAAGGGAGCCGGTTGTTCCCCTGCTGTTTGAAGGCCTAAAGCGGTTAGAATACCGTGGCTACGACTCAGCAGGAATCGCCATCTTGGAAGACGGTCACATGACCCTCTTCCGCCGAGCAGGGAAGGTCGGGCAGTTGGAAAGTGAGGTTAGTGCGCGAAAGCTCTCCGCTCGGACCGGGATTGGACACACTCGCTGGGCGACGCACGGGGCCCCCACAGCAGAGAACGCTCACCCCCACCTCGATTGCCGGGGGAAGATCGCCGTTGTACACAACGGAATCATCGAGAATTTTCACTCTTTAAAGGAGAGCCTTATCGCCTCTGGGCACCGCTTCCGTTCGCAGACAGACAGCGAGGTTCTCGCTCATCTGGTTGAGGAACATATGGACGAGGACCTGCTCAGGGCAGTAGCCGCGGCTGTCTCCAAGGCGGAAGGAGCGTTCGCCCTCGCGATTCTCTCAGAGGACGACCCAGAGCGAATCATCGTCGCCCGGCGCGGGAGCCCACTCGTCCTTGGAAAGGGGAAATGCGGAACCTTCGTCTGTTCGGACATCCCGGCGATCGTTGGTAACGCCACGCAGGTCGCGTTCCTTGCCGATAATGAGGTAGCAGAGTTGACCCCCGAAGGTTTCCACGTTATCGACTTTAATGGAAATGAGGTCAAGCGCCCTCTCCAACCGGTGACTATAGATACACTCTCCATACAGAAGGGTGGGTTCAAGCACTTCATGTTGAAGGAGATTCACGAGCAGCCGCGCGCGGTGGGAGAGACCCTGCGCGAAAAGATTGGAGCAGACGCTTCAACGATTCACTTTCCCGGGTTAGGCGAACTGGATACGGACTTCGATCAGGTTTATTTCATCGCCTGCGGCACGGCGTACCACGCCAGCTTAGTAGCAGAATGCCTATGGGAGAGGATCCTCCCAGTGCCTATCCAAGCGGTGATCGCCTCAGAGTTCCGGCAGCGCGATATGCACATCACCCCGCGTACCCTTGTCGTCGCCGTCTCCCAGTCAGGAGAGACAATCGATACCCTGATGGCCGTTCGCCGGGCGAAGGAGAAGCAAGCGAGGACGATCGCGCTCGTTAACTCGATCGGCTCAGCGATCGAGCGGGAGTCAGACGGGGTCGTCTACACCCGTGCCGGAATTGAGATCGGTGTAGCGGCAACGAAGACCTTCTCCGCTCAGATCGCCGCCCTCTCTCTGCTCGGCCTTTACCTCGCCTCGAAGCGCGGTGAAATCACCAAACAAGAGGTAAGAAGCAAGTTGGCCGATCTTAACTTCCTTCCGGGCCAGATCGCCGAGGTGCTAACCCGTGAAGAGGAGGTCGCCGCGCTGGCCGGGCGGTTCTACGGTGCAAGTGATTTCCTCTTCTTGGCCCGCGGCTCCCTCTATCCGATCGCTCTCGAAGGGGCGTTGAAACTGAAAGAGATCTCCTACATCCATGCCGAAGGATACCCGGCCGGGGAGATGAAGCACGGGCCGATCGCGTTGATCGATGAGCGAATGCCGGTAGTGGTCCTTATGTCAAAGCACGTCGCCTACGAAAAGGTACTCTCCAACATCGAGGAAGTTAAGGCGAGAAAAGGGATTGTCATTGTGCTCACCGACCAACCAAATGACCCGGCGCTCACGCGACTCGTCGATTACACTCTCCTCCTCCCCTCCGCTGCGCCGATATCCCTGCCGGTCATTTACACTATTCCACTGCAGCTCCTCGCTTATCACATCGCTGTGTTACGCGGGACAGATGTTGACCAGCCACGCAACCTGGCTAAAACAGTCACCGTGGAGTAATTTGGCAATCGGACGGACCCTTCACCTAATTGGCGAGCGCGTAGACGAGATTGTAGATCTCAAGGTTGACATTCCCACTTGGCCGATCGATCTTTGCAAGCGGAATTGTGACCACTTGTTGGCCAGAAAGGGCGGCCATCACTCCGCTTTCTCCCTCGCTTAAGAGACGGACAGCGGCCTGCCCCAGGCGACATGCAAGGATCCGGTCAAAGGCAGTCGGTGATCCTCCTCGTTGGAGGTGACCGAGGATGGTAAGGCGGGTCTCGATCGACCCGCTCTCCTCGAGGAAGTGACTCACCATTCGGCCAATTGAACTTCCTTTCTCGGGCTTTGTACCTTTCGGTGCAAATCCCTCGGCGACGACGATGATCGAGTGGTGCTTACCCTTTCTCAACCCCTCCTCGACCTGTCTCGAAACCCACTCCAGCGCGGTCGGAACCTCGGGAATGAGGACGACCTCTGCCCCACCAGCGAGCCCACCCATAAGGGCGATATACCCTGAGGTTCTTCCCATCACCTCAGTCACGAATGCCCGCTCGTGCGAAACCGCGGTGTCCCGGATCCGGTTGAGCCCCTCGACCACCGTATTCAGCGCTGTGTCGACCCCAATCGCCATTGTAGTTCCGTAGATATCGTTGTCGATCGATGCAGGGATTCCCACAGCAGGAAGGCCCTGTTCCTGCAGCCACCGTGCTCCTTTGAGAGACCCATTTCCCCCGATGACGATCAGCCCGTCGAGTTGCCACTTCCGCACCGTGGCCAGGGCGTGACCCTGTCCCTCCTCGGTGAGGAACTCAGCCGAGCGAGCTGTGTGCAGGATAGTACCCCCACGTTCGATGATTCCACCGACCGCACGGTTATCCAGGGGGACCAACTCCCCCGCGATCAGACCGGCGAAGCCACGCTTTACCCCGAACATCTCCAGGCCTAGTTCGCTCCCACACCGGACCGTGGCCCGGATCGCCGCGTTCATGCCCGGACTATCCCCTCCACTTGTCAATACGCCAATGCGCGGCATTGTATGCCCCCTTCCCGCGCGACGGCCTTTATTTCCGACCTGTAGCCGTCGACGGAGTAAGACATTCCTCGAAGAGCTTCAGGAAACGAAGCGCCGATTTCTGGGTGGAGAGCTCCTCGGCTGTCCGTAATGCGCCTTGACAAAGTCGCTCGTAGCGACCTCGGTCGTTTAGAAGTTCGAGCGCCATCCGGCCAAACTCCTTCGCATCTTCAGGGGCAAGGATGCCGTTCACCCCATCGCGGACGACATCAAGGACTCCCATCTCCCCGATCGCTACCGCGGGAGTTCCACCGGCCATGGCCTCCACGAGGACCAAACCCTGCGTCTCGGTCTTGGAGGCAAACAAGAATAAGTCAGATGCTTTGTACAGATCGATCAACTTGGCAGAATCGATAAAGCCGGTGAAGATAACAGCACTGTTCAGGCCACCTCGCCTGACCTGCTCTTGAAGCAGCCCTCTCTGTGGGCCATCCCCGGTAAGGATGAACACTGCACCTGGATCCGTCTTGTGAATCTCCTCAAAGGCACGCAGGAGGAAACGAAGGTTCTTCTCCGCCGCCAGTCGGCCAGAACAAAGAAACAGATGTGCCCTCTTTGGGATTCCCAATTCACGACGAGGATCCCAGACCGGCTCCTGTTGGAAAAGCGAGAGATTGACCCCGAATGGGAGAACATGGATCGGTCGGTGAACGCCGTAGCGGAGGAGTTCCTCGTTGATCGAAGTCGATGGAGCTGTCACTACCGTGCAGCGGTTGCAAAAAATAGCAGAGGCCTCCTCTGCAGTTTTCTTCGGCGGGCGCAGCGGGCGTGGTAGGTAATGCAGATACGCTGCAAGGTAGGTATGATAAGTATGGATATGGGGAATATGGTAACGCATCGCCGTTACTAGCGCGACAGCACCCAGTGAAAACGGCGTATGACTATGGACGATATCGAGATCTTTAAAGCTCCTTGTCGCCTCTCGGTTGTAGGGTAAAGCAACCTGAGATGTTTTGTAAAAGAGGAATGGACGTGCGCGGAAGCGGAATACACCCGCCTCTTCGTTATGGATTCCTTCGTACAACGGTGCGTACACGTAGGCTTCGTGTCCCAGTCGTTCCAATTCGTTCTTGAATTCGTGAACGGCAGTTGTCACTCCACTAATCTCAGGAAGGTAGGCGTCGGTGAATAGGCCTATGCGCATGACTCATCCCCTCTCCGAAAGACGACCTCCCCATCTACGAAAGTCATTTCAACGTGCAACTCGGCAATCCGTTCCGGTACGCGGTGTGGATCCTGGTCGAGAATCACCAAGTCGGCGTCCATCCCAACCTCGATCTTTCCTTTCTTCGCCTCCTCAAAGGAGAGGTACGCCCCCGCCTCAGTGTAGCAGGAAATCCCTTCGTCGACACTTACCCGCTGGCTTGGATGCGGGGCATTCACCGCCCAGTGCAGGCCGTACAGAGGAGAGATCGGCATACAGTCCGAGCCAAAGGCAAGCGGAAGCCCAGCCTCAAGGACGAGGCGGTGAGGGTCACTCCGCCGATCGCGCTGTGCCCCCAGCCTTGCCTGATACATCTTCTCGTCCCCGGACCAGTTTCCCACGAAGTTGGGCTGCATCGAGATGTTTAACCCCATATCCCTTGCCCTCTCGATCTGTGCCTTAGTGGGAAGCTCGAAGTGCTCAATGCGGTGGCGTAGTTCTCGTGGGGTTCCAGCGGTCAAATGTGCTCTTAGAACCTGCTCGATCGCGCGATCGCCGATGGCGTGGATGGCGGTTTGTAGGCCCACCTTCACAGCGCGGCGGACCAGATGGACGAGTTCTTCATCCGTGTAGTTTAAGCTCCCATTCTCTCCGGAATCCACGAACGGCTCCCCGAGAGCGGCGTTCCCCGCGCCGATTGACCCATCAGCAAAAAGCTTCACCCCTCCAAGCCGCAGCCACTCGTCGCCGAACCCACTCTCGATTCCAAGTGTCTCCAGGGCGTCGAGGCAAAAGATCTCAGGATAAAGAGTCACCCGCAACTTGATCCTCCCGCGTTCTCGCATGTAGGGGCGGATCCAATCGGGTGGGAGCATGGTATGGATTGAGGTGATCCCGAGGCGATGGGCGAGCGCCGTTGCTGCGTAAAGCGCATCACGCAACGTTTCTGCGTCTGGTCCGATCGCACGGAGAAAAGCAAAGGCCTCCTTCTCACGCAGGATACCGCGGCTGATGTCGACCTGCCCCTGGTTAACGTCTGCGGGGATCTGTTTCAGGGCAAAGTTGTTAACGGTGAGAAGGTGCCCATCTATGCGGACGGCAACCACGGGATTCTTCGGCGCGATTCGATCGAGTTCCTCGCGACTCAGGTAGCTTGGATCCTGCCACACGCTCTCATCCCAGCCACGACCGATCACCCACTCTCCCTCACCGCGTACCCGCACCGCCTCGGCGAGTTTGGCGAGTGTATCGGCCCGATTAAGCTCCGAGAGGTCGGTCACTGAAGAAATCTCCTCAAGACCGACCTGAAGGAAGTGTGTATGAGCGTCTATGAAGCCTGGAAGGACCGTTCTCCCCTTAAGGTCAATCGTCTGCGTGATTTCCGAAGCAAGTAGCGCCATCTCCTCCGCCTGGCCAATGGCGAGGATCTTTCCCCCGCCGATGGCAAGCGAGTCAGCCGTGGGGACCGTCGGGACCACCCCTCCCCGCAAGATCATCTCCACCCTGTGCGCTTGCATCTCTTGTAGGATTCTAGTCTTAATCCGAGATTGGAACAACAATGATCGCCAACACGATCATGGGAATCTCAGTGATGGAAGAGAAACAGAAAGCCATCCTCCAGCAACGAAGAGAGATTAGACCTCGATACTGAGGTCATAGGACAACAATCAGTCTCTGCAGCCACGACAGGTCAGAGTCAGATTTGAGCTTACTCTTTGCCCGCGAGCATCTCCCGATAGAGTGCCAGAAGCTGCTTACGGATGTGCTCTTTGTCGAACTGGGTTAGAAGCTCTCTTGAGATCGAGCGCCCCTGCTCACGAAAAGCTGGCTCTGTTGCCATACGTTTGGTTAGTGCGATGAACTCCCCCACGTCCTTAGCTTTGATATAGGGATGCTTGTATAGGTAAGCGTACTCGGGAATGTCTCTGTAGATAACGGGTAGGCCTGCAGCCGCGGCTTCCAAGGGAGCCAATGGGCAGTTTTCTTGGTAGCTCGGGAAGAGGAAGAGATCGGCAGCGCTGTAGACAGCCGGCATCTTCTCTAGGTCGAAAAGCCCGGCGAACTTGACCCGCCCCTCATTTGCCTTGATTCGCTTATTGATTCTGGCAATCCCTTCGGTCAGCACACCGAACGGACGCCCACCCACCCAGACAAAGGTCAGCTCCGGGCAAGCCCCAGCAATATCAAGGAAGTCCTCGACACCTTTTCGCCCTTCCAGTTGGCCAACACCCAGAACTACGAAAGCATCTTCACGCAACCCGAGCTGTGCACGACCGGCCGCCCGGAGTTTGGGTGAAGCCTTGAATCTCTCCACATCGATGGGATTGTGAATTTCAACAACGCGGGTGTTGGCCCCAAGCTTACGGATTGCTCTTCCCACGGCGGGGGAAATAGCGATACACACGTCGGCGTAAGAGTAGACTCGGCGCAAGTACCAACGGGCGAAGAACTTGAGGAATGGGTAAGCCGGAAGCGAACCCTTGATCGAATCCGGTATCACATGTGCGGTGAAGACCCGCCGACCTCGGTAGCGGCGACCTTTCCAGAAGTAATAGGGGCCGTAGGTGTGTGCGTGCATAATATCGCCCCAGCCTTCCCCATTGACAATGACTTCGAGATCATCACGTTCTTTTAGAAGCTTAACACAGTCCACGAACGCGGTGTGCACTCCTTGCCCCTTTATCATGAAGGCTGTCTCAGAAACTACGTGAATTCGCGCAGGTTGATGCATAGTAGCCAATAGCAGTCCCCTTGCTTGATCTTGAAGATCGTTCGAATACTAGCTCCATCATACCAGCAGTGCGCCCCTACAGCGACCAGAGAACGAGGGTGAGAACCCTGTCCTGTGTACCCAACAGTGATGGGAGAAGGAGCTATATTGTGCCGTCTATGAAAGGCAGGCCCACTCCTTGCTTTGTAGTTACCTACTGCTGGATCTCCAGCCCGGCCGGGCTTGCCCCGGGAAATCCCGTGATCTTGTT
>JAUWYG010000114.1 GCA_030615945.1 Candidatus Bipolaricaulota bacterium
CAGTGGACCGGGATCCCGGCCGAGCGGATGCTCAACGAGGAGCGGGCTCGCCTCATCAACATGGAAGAGCTTCTCCACAAGCGTGTGATCGACCAGGAGGAGGGGGTACACGCCATCGCCGAGGCGGTGCGCCACTCACGCGCCGGGCTTGCCGATCCTCGTCGTCCGATCGGCACCTTCCTCTTCCTCGGGCCGACCGGAGTCGGAAAGACCGAACTCGCCAAAGCACTCGCCGCGTTTCTGTTCGGGAGCGACACTGCGCTTCTACGGATCGACATGTCCGAATACATGGAGCGTCATGCCGTGGCACGCCTGATCGGATCTCCTCCGGGGTACATCGGCTATGAAGAGGGAGGACAACTCACCGAAGCAGTCAGGCGCCGACCGTACCAGGTTGTCCTGTTCGATGAAGTCGAGAAGGCTCACCCGCAGGTGATGAACCTGCTTCTGCAATTGCTCGACGAGGGACGGCTTACCGACGGCCACGGCCGCACAGTGGACTTCCGCCATACGATCATCATCATGACCTCGAACGTGGGAAGCGAGCAGTTTGACACCGACCTACCCGAGGAGCAGATCAGGGAGAAGATCCGCGAGCAGTTAAAGCACACGTTCCGCCCGGAGTTTCTAAACCGGATCGACGAGATGATCATCTTCCACCCGCTCTCAGAGGAGGCGATCTTGCAGATCGTTGACTTAAAGGCCACAGCCCTAAATGAGCGTCTCGCCGAACAAGGGATCTCCCTCACCCTCACGGAGGAGGCGAAGAAGGTCCTCGCAAAGAAGGGGTACGATCCGCACTACGGGGCGCGACCGCTCGAAAGAGCACTGAAGCGTCTAGTGGAGAACCCACTCGCCTCAAAGATCGTCTCCGGCGAGGTGAAGGAAGGGAACCACATCACCGTCGACGCCGCGGCAATGGCTGACGCCCTGGTAATCCGCCGCCAAAACGACGCCTAACTGAGCCACGACGAGGACCGAATCTCAAAGCTCTCTGGTTAATGTAGCTCAATAGCACTCTTTCACGGTATATCCGCTTCTGAAGATGAAACGAGCCTTTTGTTCTGTCTTTTCCTTTTGAGTACTATGGCAGGACGCCACTGAAACCGAAGTAAATAACCAGATAGATAAGGCCATGACGATCCCCTGATAAGACAACAGCGATAAGCAATGGGGCCACGGTGGCGCTAGCGTGCGCCAGTCCGTGGCCTTTTTTTACATTCCAACAGTTTTTCGGGGGATAGGCCAGTTCGGCTGATGCTTCGATCGGCTTTCCCATTCCGGGGGGAGCGAGGGTTGGAGCAGCCATGTTCCCCAAGGAAGATCAGAACACAATGGCAGATTGAAAGAAGATTTTAGACCTGCCCTTGACGTTTCCATCCTAAATATCGTATATTAATCATTGCCTGGCGCGTATGCGTTGGGTTTTCTTATTTAGTGCGGTAAGGGACTTTTGTAACAGTCGGGGCGAAATGCGTCGCGAACGTCTTCTCCTAACGTTTCTTTCACTTGTTTGTTAATGCATCCATCGAATGAAGGCTGCTCTCTTACACACGCACGCCTAATCGAGCTAGGGACTGGGCCATCTTCAGTCGATCTTATCTTCAGGTGGGATCGCTATATGCCCTTCGCGCATAAGGATCTTTGTTTCCGCTTGAGCGTGACGGATTTTCTCCTCGGCTTCGTGACGCAGCTCCTCTTTTGAGAGGACCCGACGGGCAATCCCCTGCTCGATCGCCTTTGACCCCACAGCGACCGCCTCGTTGATGAACACTTCAGTCTCCATCATCGTGGGGACAATGTATTCATCATGGATTCCCCTCCTCTCCGCTGTCTCGGCGATGGCCCAGGCGGCAGCGATCGCCATCTCGTCGGTGATCGTCGTCGCAAAGACATCAAGTGTGCCGCGAAAGATTCCGGGGAAACCGATCGAGTTATTCACCTGGTTAGGGAAATCGGCGCGACCGGTCCCCACGATCCTCACCCCGGCTTCCTTTGCCTCCCACGGCCAGATCTCAGGGATTGGATTTGCCATGATGAACGCGATTGCATCCTTGTTCATCGCGGAAAGCCACTCCTTGTCGATCGTGCCCGGGCCGGGTTTAGAGGCAGCGATCAGCACGTCGGTCCCAGCGATCGCGGTTGCCATGTCTCCACTGCGCCCCTCGGCGTTCGTCGCGAGAGCGTACTCCCACTTGTAGGGGTTTTTCTCCTTATTCTTTTCCAGATCCTCCCGTCCGGGATGAAGGATGCCGCGACTGTCAACCAGGATCACGTTCCCCGCCGGAACGCCGGCGCGCAGGAGCACGCGGACGAAGGCGATGTTCGCCGCTCCGGCCCCGACCACTGCGTAGGTTACCTTGTTCATGTCCTTACCAACGAGCTTGAGAGCGTTTAGCACCCCAGCAAGGGTGATAGAGGCAGTCCCCTGCTGGTCGTCATGCCAGACCGGGATATCGAGCTCCTTCCGCAATCGATCGAGGATGTAGAAACACTTGGGGCTGGAGAAGTCCTCCAGGTTGATCCCACCAAACCCCGGTGCGATCCACTTGACCGCCTGGATGATCTCGTCGGGATCCTGCGTGTCAAGCATGATCGGAAACGCCCCAACGCCACCGAGGTACTTGAACAGAAGTGCCTTCCCCTCCATAACCGGCAGGCCGGCGTGTGGCCCGATATTCCCCAGACCGAGAACGCGCGAGCCGTCGGAGACAACGGCGACAGTGTTCGCCTTGTTCGTATACTCAAAGACTTTGCCTTGATCCTGTTCAATCTCGCGACAGGGTGAAGCGACCCCAGGGGTGTACCAGATCCCAAAATCCTCTACACTTGTAACGGCACACTTCAAGGCGGTCTCGATCTTCCCCTGATAGAAGGCATGCCAAGCGGGAGCCTTCTTTGCAGGAATCGCTGCTTTCTTCTTCATCTCTTCTACGTTCGGATTCTCATCTGCCATCGTCAGGCCCCCTTAGCGATCTGCTCGTGGATTCGTTCCAGGTTTTTCTTGATCGACTCCTCCAGATCGCGATACAAGCTCTTCCCATGGCTGTCCATGGTGATCGTGAGTGGCCCGAAGAGTTCGATATCGAGGATCCAGACTGCTTCTGGAATACCAAGCTCATCCAACCAGTAGACGTTGGTCACCCGCGTGATCGCCTGGGCAGCAAGTGCACCGACCCCACCGGGGTAATGAGCGTACACCGCTCCCGCCTTTCGCAGGGCAGCAAGGGTTTTGTCTCCCATCCCCCCCTTACCGATGACCATCTTGATACCGAAGGCAGTAAGGAATCTGTCCTCGAAGAGTTCCATACGGATGCTCGTGGTTGGACCGGCGGAGATCACCCGCCAGCCCGCATCCTCCTTTTTTACCACCGGCCCGCAGTGAAACAGAGCCATTTTCGAAGGATCAAACGGGATCTCTGCACCGTTCTCGTGGCGTTCGAGCATCAGTCGATGAGCTTCGTCCCGCGCGGTGAACATCCTCCCGGAGATGTGGACCGTGTCGCCGACGTGTAAGGCCCGAATATCTTCCTCGGTTAGTGGGGTATGAAGAAACTTATCCACCTAACTTACCTCCACCTTGCCCTCAGCATCGATCTTTACCTTCTTGCGGCGATCAGCCCAGCACTGGTAGATGATTCCCACCGGAAGGGAGGAGGGGTGCCGGTGTGCGTACTCGATGTGAACATCCAAGCAGGTGGTAATCCCACCGACCCCCATAGGACCGATCCCGCTCTGGTTGATGAGTTCTAGGAGTTCAAGCTCTAGATCAGCGATCGCAGGATCGGGGTGACGCGACCCGACGTCACGCAGGATAGCTAACTTTCCCAGCTTGAGGGCAAGGTCGGCCCCCCCACCGATTCCCACGCCAATCACTCCTGGAGGACAAGGTCGGCCAGCGCATCCGACAACATGGTCGACAACGAACTTTTTAACCCCCTTGAGCCCTACGCCGGGGGGTAACATCTTAAGTGCACAGCAGTTTTCACTTCCAGCCCCCTTGGCAAGGAGACTGACAACGATCTCATCCCCGTCGACTAACTCCCAGTCAATGTGCGGCATAAATCGTCCGAGATTGTTCCCGGGGTTTTTTAAAGTAAACGGGTGGACCGTGTTCGGCCGCAGTGGAACCACTCTTGTCGCCTCGGCGACCGCCTCTGTGATCAGCGTTCGTAAACACCTGAGGTAGGGACTGTCTACCCCCGCTTCGATGAAGAAGGTCAAAATTCCAGTGTCCTGGCACATGGGGACCGATCCCGCACGCGCTATCTCGATGTTATGCAGGATCATCTCAAGCTGCACCTTTGCTAGCTCGGAAGTCTCCACGACCTTCGCCTGCTTAAGGGCATCAACTACGTCCGCGGGTAGG
>JAUWYG010000130.1 GCA_030615945.1 Candidatus Bipolaricaulota bacterium
CGGGATGCACGTAACCGTGCGGGCTAAACTGGCCGAAGTGGACAAACGGCGATTGCTTTTCCGGATCAAGGTGTGGGATGAGCAAGAGCGCGTTGGCGAAGCCGAGCACGAACGCTTCATCATCGACGCCGACCGCTTCGAACAGCGCATCAAAGAAAAGGCCCGAAAAATCGGGCCAAATACTAACCCTGACTCCTGAACCAGACTATGAAACCCACCTCGCTAACCACGGAACCTTCATCCGTTCTGCTGTCTCCCAACTGGTAGTTAGTCCCTTCCGCCTTTCACCTGCAAAAAAGTGCCGATCATCGTCCCACCCAAATTCCGCACCGTCTTTAAAAAGAACACATTATTCTACCGGTAAGGACTCCTCCTGTTTTATCCTCCCCCAACTGGCGGGAGAAGGGTAAGGTGGTCCCCGTCATGAAGAACCGTGAGAAAGCCCTTCTTGAAGGTGACATTCCCGCCGTTGATCAGGGCGTTGATGTGGCGATGAACCTCCCCGCTTCCAGTGAACAGTCGTGGCTTGAGATGGGGGTATCTGCGAACGAGCTCCCCGAGCGCCTCTAGCACGGCCGCACCATTCGGTAGGTCAAGTGCCAGCCCGGAAGCGTCCACCTCATGCTTGAACGAGAAGGAGATCTCAAGGGTTACCCTCATCGCCCCTCGATCAGCCGGCAGGAGATCTCGTTATGTCGCGGAATAAGCTCGTAGAGTGATTCATCGACCAATCGCCCGTTGCGCACGCGCATCTCGCCGTTCACCATAGAAAGATCCACGCGATCGGCCCCGCAGTGGACAATCGCCGCCAATGGATCGGCGTGCGCTCCGGCAAACTCAATTCGGGAAAGGTCAAAGGCGATCAGGTCAGCGGCTTTTCCCACCTCGATCGAGCCGATCTCATGTTCGCGGTGGAGAACCTGTGCCCCGCCCATTGTCGCCATATAGAGCGCCTCCCTCGCGGAGAGCGCATCAACTCCGTATCGAACCCGCTGAAGAAGCATCGCCTGACGCACCTCACGGACCATGTTCGAGGTGTCATTGCTCGCCGAGCCATCGACCCCCAGGCTCACCTTTATCTCAGTATCCTTCAACGAAGCGACCGGCGCGATCCCCGAGCCGAGGGTCATGTTCGAACTAGGGCAGTGGGACATCCCCACCTGCGCCGTGGACAGCTTGTCGATATCTGCCGGGCTTAGGTGAACAAGGTGGGCAAACCAGACATCGTCGCGCAGCCAGCCCATCTCTTCGATGTAGTCGACGGGTCGTATCCCGAACTTTGCGAGGCAGAACGCCTCCTCGTCAGCCGTCTCGGCGAGGTGAGTGTGCAACAATACCCGGTATTCGTCAGCAAGTTTCACCGACTCCCGCATCAAGTCTGGTGTCACCGAAAACGGCGAGCAAGGGGCAAGTGCGACTTGGAGCATGGAGAAGGGCTGCGAGTCGTGATAGCGCTCGATCACCCGTTGGCAGTCGGTAAGGATCTCCTCTTCGGTCTGCACAACGCTATCCGGTGGAAGGCCGCCATCCTTCTTCGAGAGCGACATCGAGCCGCGGCAAGGATGGAAGCGGATCTCAGTTGACTGCGCCCCTTCCACCTCTGCGTCAAAGATCGTACCTCTCCCGTGGGGGAAGAGATAGAAGTGGTCAGAGGTGGTAGTTGCTCCGGAGAGAAGAAGCTCGCAGCAGCCGATCGCTGCGCTTGTGCGCACTGCCTCCTCATCGATTCCTGCCCACCGTTTGTACAGGAAGACGAGCCAATCGAAGAGCTTACGATCGGCCGCACCAGGTACGTTGCGAAAGAGCGTCTGATACAGGTGATGGTGCGTGTTGACAAAGCCGGGGAGGAGGACCTTGCCCGCCCCATGGATCACCTCATCAGCGACAATCCCACGGGGATCTTCCCCTACCTCAATGGTCCGATTCCCCTCGACAAGGACGTACCCACCGTGCATCTCGCGCCACTTAGCGTCCATCGTGGCAATGATGTCAAAGCCTTCAAAGAGCGTTCTGTGCATCTTGAATTACAGCGTGAGATCTACCTGATCCGCCGTCTCGAGAAACGCTACCAGCAAGTCGATCGCCGCTTTGAGGTCGGCGGTATGCGCCATCTCTACCACCGAGTGGACGTAGCGAGTGGGAAGTGATAGAGTGATCACCGCCGCTCCCTCCTGGGCCATCTGCAGTGCACCGGCATCAGTTCCTCCCCGAGGGAGGACCTCCATCTGGTAGGGGATCCCCCTATCTTCGGCAAGGTTGCGCATTGCCTTAACCAATCCTGGATGCGAGATTGAGGCAGAATCAGTCAGCTTGATCGCCACGCCACCGCCAAGCTTTGTTACCTGCTGCGCGTCGGAGACACCGGGCATATCGGCGGCGATCGTCACGTCGAGGGCGATCCCTATCTGTGGTTTAACTGTAAATCCCGCTACTCGCGCCCCGCGCAGCCCCACTTCCTCCTGTGTTGTGCCAATAAAATAGAGATCGCAGGCTATCTTACCCGCCCGTTTGATCGCTTCGATTCCGATGTACACCCCAATGCGGTCGTCGAGTGCTTTCCCCGAAACGACGTTCTCGTAGGCGAGGAAGTCCTGGAGAAGCGTAACCGGATCCCCAATCGCCACACGCTCTTTCACGGTCTTCTCGGGGAGTCCAAGGTCGACGAATAGGTCCTTCAACTCAAGTGGCTTCTTGCGCTCCTCCTCCGTTAGGATGTGTACTGGCTTGCTTCCGATGCAGCCAACTAGGTCCTTCTTCTCTGTGTGCACGACCACCCTCTGCGATATCAACGTCTTAGGGTCAAAGCCTCCGAGCGGCTGGATTCGAAGAAAACCGGTCTTATCCTCGATGAAGCTTACAATAAACCCGATCTCATCCATGTGGGCAGCGATCGCCACCACCGGTCCCTCTCCTTTCCGACGGGCGATCAAGTTTCCTAGATGGTCGGTCCGGAACGTGTCCATATAGTCACTTAGTGCCTCCGTGATGATCGCACGGATCTCCGCTTCATGCCCGGGGACACCAGCAGCCTCACTCAATCGCTTCAACAGTTCCATAAAACCCCCTTAGTTATCAATACCCGTCAATTGTATCGATACCGGCCATAGGATCAATCGTTTGCCGCATCGGCGCACCGCGCTGTATAATCATTTCATGATACCGCTTCGCGATTATCGGCAGAGTAGGACCTTTCCAGCGGTGACGATCGCCCTGATCATCCTCAACCTGCTCGTCTTCTCCTACCAGCTAACGAGGAGCCCGCGGGAGACGCTCCAACTGGACGTCACCGTCTGGCACATGCACGGGATGAACTTCGCCAATATGCCACGGCCAGTGTACCGGATCCTCATCTCTCCCCGCGATGCGTTCACCTTTAGCTACGGTCTCGTTCCGGGGGAGTTCCTTGCCGGGGTCGACCTGCCACCGGCGATCCTGCTTCCGATCTGGCTCACCCTGTTTACCTCAATGTTCCTCCACGGCGGGCTGATGCACCTTCTTGGTAACATGCTCTACCTTTGGATCTTCGGGGACAATGTGGAGGATTCCATGGGCCACGGGAAGTTCCTCTTATTTTATCTGGTATGCGGGGCCATAGCCGCCTTCGCTCAAATGGCGATCAATCCGAACAGTGGGGTTCCACAGATCGGCGCCTC
>JAUWYG010000156.1 GCA_030615945.1 Candidatus Bipolaricaulota bacterium
ATCTATCTTCCCTTGTCCACCTCACTTTTCAATCTTCCTTGTTCCAGCTCGAATATACAGGTCTTGACCAACTCGGATTCCGGAGCCCCTTCGTAAGTGATGTGATTTGTGGCCTCATAGGTTCCCGAGAGCTCCTCCGGACAGCGCCAAACGGCGTAGTATTCACGTTCGCATTGGGGTAAGGAGACACCGGTGGAGATTCCTAGTTCCGCTACCATTTCACCGGTATTGGAATCGCGAACCGTGATCCAGCCATCCGCGTACAGATGCACATTGCCGGTGTTCTTAAGCAGTACACTGAAACGAAGCTTTCCGTTTTCTTGCTGCAGGATCTCCGTTTCCCCCAACCTGGCTTGAGGCCGTTGATGTTCTTCGAATCGGATCAGCAAGAGCGTCGCTATCTGGAACGCTTGGCGCACGATTGCCTCCTGTTGCTTAATTGGGGTGGCCCTAAAGAGAAGGATCCCCGCTCGCCCGGCCGGTGCGCCGGGGAGATACTCTTCTGGGGCATCTATCCGGATGGTGAACTCTGCGGACGAATTGGCAGCCAATGTCAATTCATTAGGTTGGATCTCGACGAGAGGTCCTAGCGCGCCGTAAGAGTAGGTCTCTCCTTCCAAGTCCTCTCCTTCTGAACTCAGCCAGACGAGACTTCCCGCTGGCGTCGCACGGACACCACGCTTGGACGTTTCAATCAACGCAGACGTGTCACCGAGATTTGTCACTACCACCGTTCTCACCACGGTAGCTCCAAAGCGAAGATCCAGCTCGATGCAGAAAGGGGAAACGCGCAGCCCCGCCGAAGAAACCTCTACGCCCAGGAGCAGAACTAAAACCGTTGTCAAAACGGGCAGCATCCTTTTTGTTGCTCGACCCAACTTCTCTCCTTTAAGGTTCTCTCTTGCCTTCAGCAATTTTCCCGTTGTGATGCGCACGTCACAAATTCGGTACAGCTCCAACCAGAGAACAGGAACAAGGGGCCTGCCAGGACAAAGCAGGCCCCCTACCGACATTGTCGTGAAGTGCATCCTTCGCCTGCACCTTATTGATCACCATGCGGATTACCACACTTCTGCCGCATCCCCAAATTGAGTCTTTAGATCGCCACTATTGTCCCACTATTAGGGTCCAGATTATGGTGGCGTTCCCGTTTGTGGAGCCAGCCGGGATATTGTATGGATTTACGTTGCCGTCTGCCGTGAGGTCTAACTCGACCGATAAAGGGATTCCCAGCCCCTTTGCGTCAACAGGGCCATATGAGTCATACACCGCTCCGAATGTCCATGTGCTACCTTGGCCACTGGTCCCGGTCTTGCCTTCCTTTCCGATCTTGAAGTGTCCGTTCTCTAGCAGGTTGTACCACTTGATCTTCATGTGGTTCTTGTTAGCGATCTCTGCGTAGATGGTGATATTGCTTACTGCTAACAAGACTTTCACGTTAAGAGTGACCACACGTGCGTCTACAGGCTTATCAGCACTGACCTCAAAATTCAGGCTGGTTTCCACTGTTGTGACTTCAGCCCCTTCCCCGGTTGATGGGGGCAGAACGGTTATGTTGATGGTGGTCCCGCTGTTTCCGGTCCCCTCTCCATTTCCCTCCGCCATGATTGAGGGGGCAAACGCAACCAGCAGGGCGGTCAACATGACGGCCAAAGTGGCCCAACGACATGCTCTCTTCATTTCTCCTCCTTTCACTGCTTAGCGTGCCGATTTTGCCTCTTCTCCTTTCGATGCTTGTGAGAAGAAGTTAAGATCTTGTTCACTAGGCCCTCCGATCCTGAAAATCTTCATGTATCACCTCCCTTTATGAATGCTAAAAGGCTGGATCAAAGTCGAGAACCTGTCTGGAGTTCTCTTCATCGATATTGATGGGGGAAGCTGCTTTAATCCTGCGGCTCCAGTGCTCAATAGTTGGGCGCAATCTTGAGGCTCTTCGCATTGGCCAATTCGCACTTGCCACTGGACGACATCAACAGGTACTGGCCTTGAGTCTGGAGCACTAGAAGAAAAAGCTAATGGCTGGAATTGGGTCGTGGTAGTCGCGCCTTGGGCGCTAGGTTCCAGCGAAAGATGTGCTGAGAAAGGGATAAACGGAAGTGAATCTTTCCCTGTAAGTGAAGATCGAGTAAGCCTTATCATTTGGTCTTTCGGCAGCCCAGCCACCCGCAAGCTTTCCACTTGCTAGGGTCTGTAACTTTGTGCCCCCCACTTTCGTGAGGTTTACCCTTGTCGGGGCCGAGTTCTCACCTGCCTTCAGCAGTCTAATTTTTCTTCTGAGCCTTACCTCCTAAACTTTGGATCTTCGTGTTTTTACGAGTTTGCCTTTTCAGCGTCCTTTCGTCTTTTCAATAATTATACTATACATGAGAGAAAATGTCAAGTGATCTATCCTGAGTGTGATATATGTTACATTTCTGTTCGTCCATCGTCCACGTACTGACGCCAAGCGCTCCGAGCGCTGCAAGTGCACCTAGAAGCGAGGAATG
>JAUWYG010000131.1 GCA_030615945.1 Candidatus Bipolaricaulota bacterium
CAGTCGGTACTCCGTGGGAGTGGCGCATAGCTTGGTCACCTTGTACTTTTGAAGGAGCTTAAGGTAGCGCTCGGCGTCGAAGCGGCCGTTGTACATCAATTGGCTCGCACCGGTGGTCAGTCCTACCCCGACCGGGCTCCAGTACCACTTTGCCCACCCGGGAGCAGTCGTTGCCCAGATGACGTCCTTCTCGGTGGCGTTCCACCAATAGCGGGCTGTGACGCGGTTGTGGCAGTACATCCAGCGGTGCTTGTGCACCACTGGCTTCGCGTCCCCTGTCGTCCCCGAGGTGAAGTTGATCGTCATCGGATCCTCCGCGGTCAACTTGACCTTCTCTGTGAGGGATGAGCTTTTCTCCATCAACTCTTCGAAATTGATCCACCCCTCGCGCACTCCTCCGATGAGAATGAACCTCGTCAGTGGGGAGTCACGGCGTGCAGCTTCGACCGCCTCCGCGATGGAAGCGTCAGCGACGACCACCTTGGCCCCGCTTGCCTGGGCGCGATAGGCGATCTCCTTTGCCTTTAGCATCTCCGAGCAGGGGACGGCGACCGCACCGGCGGCGAATGTCCCCAACTGCACTGCGTGTGCCTCTGAAAGGCGCGGCAACATGTGTAGGATCGGATCCCCCTTCTTCACGCCCAGCTCGATTAGGGCGTTTCCGAAGCGGCGCGCCTCGCCGAGCAGCTCGGCAAAGGTCACACGCCTTTCGTTCCCATCGGTGTCTTCCCAGAATACTGCCACTTTGTCTGGGTTCTTCTTAGCATGTCCTGCGACGACATCAACGATGTTGTAGTCCGCGGGGATATTCCACACGAACTGGCGGACTTCCTTCTCATAGTCCACTTGACCGTGGCACATTTTTCTTTAATCACCCTGAAGTTTGTTTTGAATTGCAGTGGCAAAGTTTATAGCATAACGGTAAGTCTCTTTGCAAACGGGAGGACGATGAAAGCCTGTGTTGTTTTGAATTCGAACGCCTCCAAGCGATTGATCGCCAAGGGGGTGGCCGCGCTCCCGGTTGTGAAACAGGCTTTGACCTCGGGGACGCTGGTGATCACCTTAGGGACGACCAATGCCCTCGTCGCCGAGGAACTCCTCAAAAGACCGATCGACCGAGGAGCGTTTGCGGCTGGATTCATAGACGATCGATGGAACCTAAACGCCCGCCTCGGCGAGGCAGGAGAGATCGTCCTTGTAAAAGGAGAGCCAGCAAAAGTGTCCTTACAGGAACTGCTTGATACACTTAAGGCGGGGGACGTTGTGATAAAAGGGGGAAACGCCCTCGACCCCTGGGGAAACGTCGGCGTCCTCATGGGCTCCCCCACCGGCGGGACGGTCGGCCACTACCTTTCTCTTTCACTTGCCCGCGGGGTGGATCTTATCATCCCGATCGGCCTGCAAAAGGCGATCCACACACCCATCACCGATCTCGCAAACGAGCTTGGCAGCGGCCGACTCGACCTTTGCATGGGAATTCCATGCGGGATGCACCCCTTGGTGGGAAGGGTCGTCACTGAGATCGATGCCCTGGAAACGCTCTTCCCTATCGAGGCGATGCAGGTCACTAGCGGCGGTGTCGGCCAGGGCGCAGGGAGCGTCTCCCTCCTGATCAAGGGGGAAGAGGCAGCCGTGAGGAAAGCATTCGAGCTAGCAAACTCACTGGTTGACGAGCCGGACCCAGGTCTTGAAGGGAGTGCATGATCGATTCTTACCTCACACTCAAAGAGCCGGTCTCTAAGCGTATCACGCGTAAGAAGTCGCGCTTCATCGGGCTCCTCTATCCGGCTACCTCCGAGAAGGAGATCGAAGAAATCCTCGGGCGCGTGCGGCGCAACTACCATGATGCCTCTCACGTTTGCTACGCATACCGCCTAATGGGAAAGCCCGATCCGATTGTACGCACCGAGGATGCCGGTGAACCGGCAGGCTCGGCCGGAGGCCCGATCATGCAACAGGCAGAAGCTGCAAAGTTGTACAATGTATTGGCAGTAGTAGTCCGTTACTTCGGCGGCAAGAAGCTTGGCCTGGGAGGACTGATCCGCGCATACGCCGATGTCACCAAGGAGGCCCTCGGAGAGGCGACGATCGTGGAGGTAAAGCGCCATGTCAAGATCGAAATCCGTTTTCCACCTGAAGTGGGCTCGGCGGTGATGGGATTGATCCATCGACACACGGCAAACGTGGAGAAAGTGACATACAACGAGGTTGGCCACGTGCGTATCTTGTTGCCGCCGAGCCTCATTTCCCGCTTCACGGCGGAGCTTGCGGAGGCGAGCGGGGCGCGAGCAAGTTGGGAGGAAGTTCAATGATCGATTCGATCACCGGCCGCCTAGTGCGCATCGGAGGCGATCACCTGGTGATCGAGACCGGGGGGATCGCCTACCGTATCTTCTGCCCGACGCGTGCCCTGTCCACGTTTCATTCCGGAGAAGAGGCAGTCGTCTACATCCACCTCGTCGTACGCGACGATGCGATCCACCTCTTCGGGTTCACCACTGCGGAGGAACGGAGGATCTTCCGTAGTCTCCTTCCGGTCGGCCAGATCGGACCGCGCCTTGCCTTACAGCTTCTCTCCACACTTTCACCGGAGGCGTTCGTGGAAGCCGTGGCGACCGGCAACGTGGAGCAGCTGGTGGCGGTAAAGGGGATCGGGAGAAAGACGGCACAGAGGATCTTGGTCGAACTGCGTGACAAGGTTAGCCCTGAGCTCCTTGGAGCACCCACGGTTCTTCCTCTCTCGCAGAAGGAGGAGACTGCCCTGCGCGCCCTCACCTCGAAGTCCCTCGGTTTCTCGCACCGGGAGGCGCGGCGGGCACTCGAACGCCTGCGCGAAGAGGATCTCCCTCTAGAAGAGCTCGTACGCCGCGCACTCGAGATCATTGGAACGTGATCGTGCGTATCCTCGGCATCGACTACGGCCGTCGGCGCCTCGGACTTGCCTTAAGCGACGAGGGGGGAATTCTGGCAAGCCCTCTTGATGTCTACTCACGCCGTAAATTAGACCAGGACCTTGCTTTCCTCACCCACCTCATCGAGGAGAGAGAAGTTAAAAAAATCGTCCTTGGATTGCCGCTCAACATGAACGGTTCCCTCGGGGAGATGGCGCAGGAGGTGCTCGCCTTTGCCGCAGCATTGCATGAGGCAAGCTCGCTTCCAGTCGACACCTTCGATGAGCGCCTCACGAGTGTCGAGGCAGAACGGGTACTGGTACAAGCGAACCTATCGCGCAAACGTCGGAAAGCTCAGTGTGATAGCCTTGCCGCTGTCCTCATCCTGCAAGGGTATCTTGACAGCTTGAGAGACTAACGCCCTTTTCTTCACCCACTATCTTGTCTCCCGCCTTCCAAGCAAGCCTCGATAAAGGCCGCGATATCGCCGTCAAGGACCGCGTCGACGTTTCCCGTCTCTTTGCCGGTGCGGTGGTCCTTCACCATATGGTAGGGATGAAGGACGTAGGAGCGAATCTGACTCCCCCACTCGATCTCTTTTAACTCCCCCTGTAGTTCCTCCAGCTTCTTAGCCTCCTTTAGGCGGAGAAGCTCGGCAAGCCGGGAGCGAAGGACCCTCATCGCTGTCTCCTTGTTCTGGCGTTGGCTGCGCTCATT
>JAUWYG010000029.1 GCA_030615945.1 Candidatus Bipolaricaulota bacterium
ATGAAGACCACAAATGCAACAAGGCCCTAGAAAAAAGCGAGAAGGAGCTACAACTGGTTCCTTGACACTTAAAACCCCATTTCTTACCATTGCCAATGTCGGGTCGTTAGCTCAATTGGCAGAGCAACGGACTCTTAATCCGTCGGTTGCAGGTTCGAGTCCTGCACGACCCACAGTACTTGTACACCATGTCACGGGTCGTTAGCTCAGGGGTAGAGCACCTGAATTTTAATCAGGGGGTCGCTGGTTCGAATCCAGCACGACCCACTCCCAATTGAAACGGACCGGTCCTCTTTCTATAATACCAATTGAACTTTGTCCCCATCATCTAGCGGCCTAGGATACCGGGTTTTCATCCCGGCGGCAGGGGTTCAAATCCCCTTGGGGACATAAACGGCTAGAAGGGGAAGCGAGGTTTGCGGCAGATCCTATCACTACCTATAATGGGCGAGTAGCTCAGTTGGAAGAGCATCCGGCTTACATCCGGAAGGCCACAGGTTCAAGTCCTGTCTCGCCCAGTGAGCTTTGAGATCTCGGGGGCGTGGTCTAGTCTGGTCTATGACGCTGGATTGTCACTCCAGAGATCGCCGGTTCAAATCCGGTCGTCCCCGCATGGAGCGTGCCGAGGTAGCTCAGTCGGTAGAGCACGGCCCTGAAAAGGCCGGTGTCCCCAGTTCGATTCTGGGCCTCGGCACCAATCTCTTTGCAAAGCGAGAAATCAGCTTCCCTCTAGTAACATTATCAGCCAAGGTCAGCGAAAGATACTCCCCCCATCGCGGAGGAGAGCTTCAACAAGATGTTTTTCTGCCTCCTGTCGATGAAATCCCCTTGAAATAAGCACTTCGTGAAGAGAGGTTCAGTTTCATCCTGTGGAAAACCCTGTGGAAAAGGGCCTGAAAAGAGGTGCCAGAGAGGGGTTGACTGTGGAAAAGCCTTCTTCACAAGGTAAGTCACTTTTTCTCCTCGGCCCTTATCTACGGTATTCCGGGGCTTTGAATGACTTCTCCACAGCCTTTTCCACAGGTTAGAGCTTTATAAACACAGCGTTTAGGGAGGTTGTCCACAGGCAAAGTACGTACTCACAACCACTGCAAGGGGGTCCTTAATATACCCCGACAAACTAAGCAAAAGGATTTCTGTGTCCGCAAGGTCAAATCCGAGCCCGGCTCTCCATTTTTTCCTTGACCGAAAGACCCTCTATCTGCTATCCTGGAATGCTGCAATTGGGGGAAACAGATGACCGATAATCCCGTAATTATTTGGGAAACGATCCAAGCAAACCTTCAGGAGGAAATTCCGCACGCCAGCTTTGAAACCTGGTTTGCGGAGGTACGTCCATTAGAGCTCTTGAACGGCTCTTTAGTGCTCAGTGCTCCTAACGGTTTCATCAAGGGCGGCATCGAACGGCGTTACCTTCCCTTACTGCAAAAGCTCGCTTCAGCCGCCTGCGGCCGGGAAATTCGTATTGCATTCCGGGTTTCCGACAATAATCTGGAGAGGCTGGATCCTCCCGTATTGATGCGTGAGGAAACGGCACGGATGAAACAACCACAAGATACCCTCCCACTTAACCCTCACTATACATTCGACTCATTTGTGCGAGGCAAGAACAATCAACTGGCGCATGCCGCCTCGATCGCTGTCGCTGAGAAACCAGGAAAGGCGTACAATCCTTTTTTCATATATGGGAATGTCGGCCTGGGAAAGACTCACCTCCTACAGGCGATTGGAAACTTCTTGATCGCCTCCGATCTTTCCAAGACCGTGGTTTACACCACGTCGGAGCGGTTCGCCATCGAGCTTATCAATTCGATCCGCAACAATACTACCGCCTCTTTCCGTGAGAAATACCGGCGCATCGACCTTTTATTGATCGATGATGTCCATTTCCTTCAAGGCAAAGAAGCGACTCAAGAGGAGCTATTCCACACGTTCAATGAGCTTTACGGAAGCGAAAAACAGATTGTCCTATCGAGCGACCGCCCCCCAGAGGATCTGTCTGGCCTCCAAGAACGGTTGGTTTCCCGCTTCCGTTGGGGACTGGTCGCCGACATTCAACCTCCTGACTTGGAGACACGAATCGCCATCTTGCGTAAGAAAGCGAATGACCGCGGCCTCATCGTCAACGATGACATCCTCGAACTCATCGCCAGCCGTATCTCCTCCAACGTCCGTGCCCTAGAAGGAGCGCTGGTGAAGGCGATCGCGTACGCCGACTTACAAGGGGAAGACCTTACCCCGAAGAGCTTAGAGACCATGCTTCCTAAGGAAGGACAGCGAGAACGGCTCAGTATCGCCCACATCAAGGAGGAGGTTGCCTCCCAATACCACCTGAAGCGCCATGAACTCGAGGGATCCAGCCGCAAGAAAGAGGTCGCCCAGGCACGCCACATCGCCATCTACCTCGCCCGTGAGATGACCGATCACTCCTTCCCCGCCATCGGTAAGCAGTTTGGTAACCGCGATCATACGACGATCATGCATTCCTATATGAAGATAAAGACGCTTATTCAGGAAACCCCACTCCTCTACTCCGAGATCCAGGAGATCCAGGAAAGCCTTGGTAGTCGATTTTCCCTCGTAGGTTAGCGAAGATATCCCTTGGATAATGAACCAATCAAAGACGCAGCGGCGAACAATTGCCTGTGGAGAACTCTGTGGAAAAGGTGCCAGAAAGTGGTGAAAAAGAGCGGTTACCTGTGGAAAAGTCCTGTCTACAACAAAAGTAACTTTTCTCCACTACCAATGTACACTGTTTTCCACCTTTATAAACAGTCTTTCCCCAAGGATTTCCACCGGGCAAAAGAAGAGAGCAACTGCAAGGGCAGCTGTTTTCCTCAAAGAGGCGAGAAGCCAACTACTACAACAGGTTTTTCTTTATGAACTGGGTAGAAGAAGTTCTTCGCAAGTGCAACCTGTGGAAAGACTACTCGCAACAGCAAGCACTTCTTTTTTGGGAAGACGTAGTGGGTGAACGGATTGCGAGGCTTGCTCGAGCTGAGCGCTTCACGGCCGGGACCTTGGTGGTCAATGTTACCTCCTCAACGGTCGCTCAAGAGCTCTCCTTCTTCAAGGAGCGCTATATCGAACGGATCAACGAACTCCTGGGTGAAGAAATTCTTCGGGAGATACGGTTTGTCCCGGGGAGATTCGAAAAGGCGGTCCCCCGAAAACTCGGAGAGCCTTCTGCTTCCGACCGTGAAACAGCGCGTGCAACGTTCTCCCAACTAATGGACCCCCAGCTCCGGCGTTCATTCGAACGGTTGTACCTTGCCCTGTTGCAACGCGAGAAGGCGCTCCTTGCTGGTGGGGCAAAGCGATGTCTGCGTTGCGGGGTGGTTTTCCGCGGGCAAGGGGAGACCTGCCCCGGATGTCGATTCGGCGGGATTGAGGATACACAGAGAACGGACTAGAATATTGCTTATGCCTAATCTTAAGGGTACCACCGTTATTGCTATACGCTCGGAGGCCGAACGGCGTGGTGTTGTTGCGAGCGACGGCCAAGCCACTCTCGAAACAACGGTGATTAAAAGCAATACCAAGAAGGTCTATCGCCTGTACGACGATCAGGTCCTTGTCGGGTTTGCCGGTGCCACCGCTGACTGCCTCACACTCCTTGACAAGTTTGAGGGGAAGCTGAAGAAGTACGACGGCCAGCTACGGCGTTCTGCGGTGGAGCTGACCAAAGAGTGGCGCACCGATCGGATCCTACGGCAGCTAGAGGCGGTTCTGGTGACGGTGAGCGAGGACGGAATCCTGATGGTCTCCGGGGCGGGGGACGTTCTCGAACCGGATGAGGGTGTAATCGGGATCGGCTCCGGTGGGGCATACGCCCTGGCTGCGGCGCGGGCGATCCTATCCGTGGCCAAGTTGCCGATCGTTGATGTCGCGCGTCAGTCGCTTGAGATCGCAGGCGCAATCGATATTTACACGAACCGAGAGATCACCCTGGAGGAAGTCTCCTGGTGAGGGGGGAAGAAATGAGCATCCTCGTGGAGGTATCTGGCGATGCGCTGAGTGGCTTGACCCCACCGCAGATCGTTGCCGAACTTGACAAGTACATCGTTGGTCAAAAAGAGGCGAAACGCTCGGTGGCGATCGCCCTGCGTAACCGGATGCGGCGCCAACTGGTCGAGGGTGATATCCGCGAGGAGATCAAGCCGAAGAACATCCTGATGATCGGGCCAACTGGGGTAGGGAAGACCGAGATCTCGCGCCGGCTGGCCCGGCTTACCACCTGCCCGTTCGTCAAGGTGGAAGCGACAAAGTTCACTGAGGTCGGCTACGTGGGGCGCGACGTTGAGTCGATGGTGCGCGATCTGGTCAATAGGGCAATCGACATGGTCCGTGAGGAGGAGATCCTCCGGGTGGAAGAAGCAGCGGAGGAAATCGTGACCGAAGAGATCCTGGATACGCTTCTCCCGATTTCCGACAGCGACCCGGAGCGGGAAGAAAGCGCGAAGAAGACACGGGAGAAGCTTCGAGGAAAGCTCCTCGCAGGTGACCTCGAAGAGCGTTACATCGAGATTACGGTTGAGGAACAGGTGATCCCCCAGGTGGAGGTCTTCTCGCAGGATGGGATGGACCAGATGGGAATCGACATGGGGGATATGCTCTCTGGTCTGCTTCCGCCTTCGCGCAAGAAGCGGCGGCTCCGGATCCGCGACGCCAGGCCGATCTTGTTTGAGCAGGTGGTCGATAACCTGGTCAACATGGAGGACGTGCGGCAGCGCGGGCTGCGCCTGGCTGAGGAAATGGGGATCATCTTTCTGGACGAGATCGATAAGGTCGCTGCCGGCGGGAGGGAGGAGACCGGAGGACCCGGGGTTTCCCGCCAGGGAGTGCAACGTGACCTACTACCACTCCTCGAGGGGACGAGCGTGCGCACTCGCTACGGAACTGTCACCACTGAGAATGTCCTGTTCATCGCCGCTGGCGCGTTTAACATGTCCAAGCCGTCCGATTTGATCCCCGAACTGCAGGGGCGTCTCCCAATCCGTGTGGAACTTCACAGCCTCACCGCCGCAGACTTCGAGAGGATCCTGTGCGAGCCGAAGGACGCGCTCACTAAGCAGTACCAGGCCCTCCTCGGTGTAGAAGGGGTTGGACTTAAGTTCGACGCGGGGGCGATTGACGAGATCGCCCACATTGCCTACGAGCTTAATCAAACGACCGAGAATATCGGGGCACGGCGGCTGGCCACGGTGATGGCAAAGCTGATGGAGGAGATCTCATTTAAAGCTGACAGTCGCAAGGGTGAGAAGATCGTGATCGATCGTGATTACGTGACTGAGCGCCTTGCCGGGATCGTCGAGGATCCGAACCTGTCGCGGTATATCCTCTAGCCAAGAAAGTGGCTTTACCTCCGAGCTAAGCGTTGTGTCGGAGATGCCCGTCTTGGCAACATACCGTATTTCTTGAAAAGGGGGAGTAGCATGATCCACGTCTCTTTGCCGGATGGGTCAAAAAGAGAGGTCGCTTCCGGGACCTCGATCCTCGAGGTCGCAGAAGCGATCGGTCCGCGTCTTTTCAAAGACGCGGTGTGTGCGTTTGTCGACGGGAGGCTGCGCGATTTGCGCGAGACTCTCACCACGGACTGCACCCTGACGCTCGTCACTACGGGGGCTCCGCAGGCGCTTGAGGTCCTGCGCCATACGACGACGCACATCATGGCCCAGGCGGTGAAAAGGCTCTTCTCGGAGGTGAAGCTCGGGATTGGGCCGGCGATCAAGGACGGGTTCTACTACGACTTCGAGCTTTCCCAGACGTTCAGCCCCGAAGACCTCTCCCGCATCGAGTCAGAGATGCGGAAGATCGTCGCAGAAGACCTCCAAATCGAGCGGATGGAGGTTTCTAAGGGAGACGCACGGTCGCTTCTCATCCGCCGCGGTGAAGACCTGAAGCTCGAGCTTCTGGAGGAGATCGAGGGTAAGACGATGACTTTGTATGAACAGGGGAAGTTTGTCGACCTGTGCCGCGGGCCGCACCTTCGTTCCACCGGGCAGGTGCAGCACTTCAAGCTTACCAGCGTGGCCGGTGCCTACTGGCACGCAGATCCCACAGCAACGATGTTGCAGCGGATCTACGGGACCTCGTTTTTCTCCGTCGAGGAGCTCAAGGAACATCTGCGGCGCATTGAGGAGGCCAAGGCACGTGACCATCGGAAACTGGGTCGTGAGCTCGACCTGTACAGTGTGCACGAGGAGGTCGGCCCAGGACTGGCGCACTGGCACCCGAAAGGGGCGCGCATTCGCCATGAGATTGAGAAGTTCTGGACGGATGAGCATTACAGGGCAGGCTACGAGCTTGTCTACACCCCGCACATCGGACGAGCGGACCTGTGGAAGCGAAGTGGGCACCTTGATTTCTATCGGGAGGCGATGTATGCCCCGATGGACGTAGAGGGGCAGGAGTACTTCCTAAAGCCGATGAACTGTCCATTTCACATCATGGTCTATAAGAGCCGCTCCCGCAGTTACCGCGAGCTTCCGATCCGCTTAGCCGAACTGGGTACAGTCTACCGCTACGAGCGCAGTGGGGTGCTGCATGGGCTTTTGCGCGTGCGCGGGTTCACCCAGGACGATGCACATATCATCTGCCAGCCGGAGCATATCGAGGATGAGATCGAGAGGGTGTTGCGTTTCTCCATCCACTTGTTGAGCGCGTTCGGGTTCGATGAGCTTGCTGTCTTCCTCTCTACGCGGCCCGAGAAGTACGTCGGCGATCCTGCCGATTGGGAGCGGGCGACCGAATCTTTGCGACATGCCGTGGAGGCATGTGGGGTAACCTACACGGTGAAGCCAGGGGAAGGGGCGTTCTACGGTCCGAAGATTGACATCGACGTGCGCGACAGCCTGGGACGGAGCTGGCAATTGACCACGATCCAGTTTGACTTCAACCTTCCCGAACGGTTCGATATGGCCTACGTTGGCGAGGACGGGAAGCCACACAGGCCGTATATGATCCATCGGGCGCTTCTGGGCGCGCTGGAGCGGTTCTTTGGAATTCTGATCGAGCACTACGGTGGCGCCTTCCCTGTCTGGCTCGCCCCAGTGCAGGCGGTCGTCCTCCCTGTCACCGAGGAGATGAACGACTACGCCGAGAAGGTAAAACAGGCCCTGGTGAAAGCGGGGATTCGTGCCGAGGCCTGGAGCGACCGCAGCCGCACCCTGAACTACCTGATTCGCCAGGCACAACTAGAGAAGATACCCTACATGTTGATCACCGGCGAGCGAGAGAGGGAAACCGAGACAGTTTCCTTGCGATTGCGCACCGAGGAGGACCTTGGTCCACGGCCACTCTCAGAGTTCATTGCCATGGTCAAAGAGAAGGTAAAAAGCAAAGAGCTCCTGTAGCGTAACGGCCTATAACGTGCTTTAGGCAATCTTTGCAGAACGCGGAAGGGCCTGCTTTAGCTCCTCGATTCGATCGGTTCTTTCCCACGTGGGATGAAGGTCGGTCCGGCCAAAGTGGCCGTAGCAGGAGAACGGCTCGTAGATAGGTTTAAGTAGGTCCAGCCGATCGATGATCGCACCGGGACGGAAATCGAACACCTTAAGGACGGCTTGGCGCAGCCGGTCGTCCGGTACAGTGCCTGTGCCATAGGTATTGATATTGACGGTGAGTGGGGCAGCACGGCCGATTGCGTAAGCAATCTGGATCTCCACCTTGTGTGCCAAACCAGTGGCAACGACGTTCTTCGCCACATAGCGGGCCATGTATGAACCGGAGCGGTCGACCTTGGTCGGATCCTTCCCGGAGAACGCCCCTCCGCCGTGGGAACCATATCCTCCATAGGTGTCGACGATGATTTTACGACCGGTCATTCCGGTGTCCGAGGCCGGTCCCCCAATTACGAACCTCCCTGAGGAATTGACGAGGACCAAGGTCTCTTTGTCAATCCAGTTATCTAAAACCGGAAGGATCACGCACTTTGTAACATCCCCCCACAGCTTTTCCTGGCCGACCTCTGGGTCGTGTTGAGCAGCGATAAGCGCTGTAGTGGCACGAAGGGGGCGAGAGTCCTCGTATTCGATCGTTACTTGCGACTTTCCGTCCGGCCGCAGGTAAGGCAGTGTCCCGTCCTGGCGCACTACTGCCAGGCGTTTACTCAAGCGGTGGGCGAGGATGATGGGAAGCGGCATCAGTTCCTCGGTGGAAGAGCAGGCATATCCGTACATGATCCCTTGATCCCCAGCACCGATAACATCGTATGGATCCTTTGCGACCCCATTTCGCGCCTCCTTTGCCTTTCTTACGGCGGCGGCGATGTCGGAAGATTGCTCCTTGATCGCCGAGAGGACGGCGCAGTCTTGATGATTGAACCCATAGTCCGCTTTGTTATAGCCGACCTTCGCGACCACGTTGCGGGCGATGTGATCGATGTCAACGTAGACCTTTGTGGAGATCTCTCCCCCTACGAGGACGAGGCCGGTGGTGAGGAAGGTCTCGCAGGCTACGTGCGCCTTCCGATCCTTTGCTAAGACAGCATCCAAGACGGCATCAGAGATTCGATCGGCGATCTTGTCCGGGTGACCTTCGGTCACCGACTCCGATGTAAGAAACCCTCTTACCATACTCCCTCCTCTCTTTAGCATAAATCCTAGCCGTCCGTCCGGTCGATCGCAAGGTTTGCGCACCTTTTTCAGTCATCAGCTCTCAGCCCTCCCACTTTGCACTGCTCCCCGCCCTTAATCCCGGATCGTTCACCCATCAGCCGTCACTCATCACTGCCTCCCCATCAATCCTTAATCCTTCAATCCTGTGCTTGTTACTCATCACAGCATGGGACCAATCAGGCTTCACATCGAGTGCGAGAATCCTGTACAATAGGCGAGCAAACGGGAGAGAATAAGGAAAGGTTATGGGCGAAGAAGGGACCTACGTGTTAGAGAGGAAGAGTGAGGGTGTGGAGTTGACGCCAGAAATAGTCTTGGAAATAGGTTTTGGGTCTCAGGGCGGAGTGCCCGTGGGGCATTTTACTTGGCGGTTGCTGGCTATGGCTCTTGAAATCGGATAAGCGGAAGGGGAATGGAAACTCCACAGGTAGTCCTTGACCTAGTCGATCGGTTCGAGTGTAATCGGGATGTCTATCGCTCCAACCAGTACAACGAAACCCAGGCCAGACATGAATTCATCGATCCGTTCTTCAAGGCGCTCGGCTGGGATGTCAACAACGAGAAGGGCTACGCGGAGGCGTATAAGGAGGTCATCCACGAAGACGCGATCAAGGTAGGTGGCGCGACCAAGGCGCCGGACTACGCGTTCCGCCTCGGTGGGGTGCGAAAGTTCTTCGTTGAGGCAAAGCGGCCTGGCGTCAACATCAAGGACGACGAGAATGCCACCTATCAGCTCCGGCGCTACGCTTGGTCGGCGAAGCTACCGCTTTCCATCCTCACCGACTTCGAGGAGTTCGCGGTCTACGACTGCCGTGTGAAGCCTGACAAAGCGGACAAGGCTTCCACCGCGCGTGTGCTCTACCTGACTCTCGATAAATACGCCGAGCAGTGGGACGAGATCGCGGCGATCTTCTCCCAGGACGCCATTCTCACCGGCTCGTTCGACAAGTACATTGAATCCACGAAGCGCAAGAAGGGGACCGCCGAGGTCGACACCGCGTTCCTGAAGGAGATCGAGGCCTGGCGTGACGTTCTCGCCCGCAACATTGCCCTCCGCAACACCGACCTTTCCACCCGTGAGTTGAACTTCGCCGTGCAGCGGACGATCGACCGCATCATCTTCTTACGCATCTGCGAGGACCGGGGGATCGAGGGATACGGCCAACTGATGGCGCTTCAGAACGGCACGGAGACTTACAAACGTGTGTGTCAGATCTTCCGCCGTGCGGACGAGCGCTACAACTCCGGGCTGTTCCACTTCCGCAAGGACAAGGACCGCACCGAGCCGCCGGATGG
Organism: Candidatus Bipolaricaulota bacterium; assembly: GCA_030615945.1. GTDB lineage: Bacteria > Bipolaricaulota > Bipolaricaulia > UBA7950 > UBA9294 > UBA9294. The sequence continues at coordinate 9,915 of JAUWYG010000029.1, forward strand.
GCTCACCCTTAACCTCACCGTCGATGACAAGGTGCTAAAAGGAATCGTGAAGGAACTTTACTATCCGGAGAGCCCGTACGAGTTCTCGGTCCTTCCGGCGGACATCCTCGGCCACATCTACGAACAGTTCCTCGGCAAGGTGATCCGGCTGACGCCGGCGCACCGCGCGGTGGTCGAGGATAAGCCCGAGGTCAAGAAAGCGGGCGGTGTCTACTACACGCCGACCTACATCGTGGGCTACATCGTCGAACACACCGTGGGAAAACTCCTTGATGGGAAAACGCCGAACCAACTCTCGAAGCTTCGCGTGCTCGATCCCGCCTGCGGCTCCGGCTCGTTCCTCCTCGGGGCCTATCAAACCCTTCTCGATTGGCACTTGAAGTGGTATGCCGAGCACGACGCAGAGAAGCACGCCAGAGGGCGTCAGCCGAAGGTCTTTCGCGGACCCGGTGGCGACTGGCGGCTGACCACCGCCGAGAAGAAGCGGATTCTCTTGAACAATATCTACGGGGTCGACATCGACCCGCAGGCCGTCGAGGTGACCAAGCTCTCGCTTTTGCTCAAGGTCCTCGAAGGCGAGAACGCCGAGACCCTGGGCAAGAGCCTCAGGCTCTTTCACGAGCGGGCGCTTCCCGATCTTGCTGACAACATCAAGTGCGGCAATTCGCTCATCGGCCCAGACTTCTACGAAGGAAAGCAACTCAGCCTGATCGACGAGGAAGAGCGCTACCGGATCAACGCGTTCGACTGGAACGCCGAGTTTCCCGAGATCATGCAGGCCGGCGGCTTCGACGCCGTGATCGGCAATCCACCGTATGGTGCGGAATACCCTGCAGTTGTCCTTCCATACATCAGGTCGCGCTTCTCTACGTACATTGGACGCGGTGAGAGCTATCTCCTTTTTGTTGAGAAGGGGCTCGAAGTGCTCAGACAGGGAGGCGAATTCGCTTACATCATCCCGGATACATACCTCAATCTAGGGTTCACAAACGTTCTGCGGGACTTACTGTTCAGGAATTCAAAACTGCAAGAGATCGCCGTTTTGCCTGCAGATGTCTTTCCTGGAAGTACTGTTGATAGCACACTGCTGTTCGTTACCCGTGAGCGGCAGACCGAACAGTTCCACGAAGGGAGTGTCCATGTGAAGGTCTTTGACAAACAAACGAAGATCACGAGTCTGGCATGTCCAACGCTGGAACATGATGCACAGATCAGTGCTTGGTATAACGAAGGGGCCTTTGTTGTGCACACAACCGGTGAAGAGCTTTCAATCCTTGGGAAAGCTGATAAGCGGTATCGGCCGCTCTCGAACATCGCAGAGCTATTCTCCGGCATCAAAGGCTATGAAGTTGGAAAGGGCAACCCGCCTCAATCTGAGCGCGTTCGTGACACCAAGCCTTACACCGATACTTGGCCAAAAGATGAATCTTGGGCACCGCTATACGATGGGAAACACGTAGGGCGATACGAACTCCTGTGGAATCAGGATAACTGGATCAAGTATGGCCCTTGGCTCGCTGCGCCAAGGAAACCCCAGAACTTCGAGGGCGAGAAGATCTTGATAAGGAAAATTGCCAGCAAGACACTGATTGCGACGTTTGTTCCAGACACGGCGTATTGCAATACTCTACTTTTCATATTGAAGACAAAGCCGGCATCGGATGTCGACTACAAGTGTCTTCTCGGGATCATGAATTCACGTTTCATCGGCTGGTACTTCCGCAAGAAGTTCCAGATAAGCCCGGACGATACGTTTCCTCAGATAATGATCCGGGATATTCTGAAGTTCCCAATTCCGTCTATCTGCAAAAACAACCATGGCCGCATGATCGAACTCGTCGACACCATGCTGAAGCTGCACAAGGACCTTCAGGCCGCCAAGACCGACCACGAGAAATCGCTCATCCAACGCCAGATCGACGCCAACGACCAGCAGATCGACCAACTGGTCTACGAGCTCTACGGCCTGACGGACAAGGAGATTGAGATCGTCGAGGAGGCAACGAAGTGAGTAGGGTACGATCCACCATTAACGCCGGTCGCGGATTGTGTAAGATTCTCATGAAACTCCGAAATCACTCAGGAGGTCAACCTGGCTAAGGAAATGGAGCAACCAACGGAGACTGACAGCATCGAGTGCCACCTGCAGAAAGTCGGTATGGGAACTTTGATCTGTAGTGCGGCACGCCATGGAGATAGAACGACTAGTGAAGTGGATCCAACGATCTGTTTCAACTGCCCCGCAGGCAAGGTTTACCGAGAGTTCGGATGTGATGCTGTGCTCCCACGACTCAGATTCTTTCCCACTTCGGCGGGTGTATTGACTCGCTTTGAAGGCCTGTTCTGCAAAATCAGAAAACGAGATACAACTCTCGAGGAGTGCGAAGCTTGCGAGCTTGTATCAGCAGAGACAACGAAGCGCATCATCACCACGGCAAGAGGCTTATTCCAGGCAGATGCCTTCTATTCCGCGTATCAAGACATCGAAGGTGCTCGGAAAGCTCTCAGAGATGGGAATTTCGAGAACGCGGTAACCCGAAGCGTATCATGTCTAGAAAGTGTGATGCGAGTTGTTCACGAGAAGCTTTCGGAACCGTTACCAAGCAAAAAACAGCTGACCGATCTGTGGAAATCGACACGGAGTGTCTTGCACTTCGAGCGTCTCGACGAGACAGGATCGACTTTGGCCCTTCTCAACAGCCTATCAGGAGTGATGACTCATCTTGGCGGCGTGAGAAACGCGCTAGGCGATGCTCATGGCAAAGGAACTACCAAAGCGGATGTTTCAGCAAGCATCGCGGAACTCGTGCTCAACATCGCGACCACGGTGGGCACGATGATTGTCCGCCGTTTCAACCAAGTGAAGAGTGAGAAGAATGACTGAAACAACTATCCAAATGCTGTTTCCGGTAGATGATGAAGGATACTTCCGGAGAGAATGCCCCTACTGCCGCAAGGAGTTCAAGGTTCTACTTGAGAAGAATGAGATGGGAGACATGATTAGACAATTGGAGGACTCTTACTTGATAGACGAATCGTCAGAACTCAAGACGGATGATGACCGTGAACAAGAAGCGCTATTCACGTGCCCGTATTGTGGTCAGGAGGCGGACGGAGATAGCTGGTGGACACAAGAACAGCTTCTACACATTAGGACACATCTTGAGAATCTCGTTGCCGACATGCTAAACGAGCAGCTCATTCGACCGTTGAAACGCAAGTTCGGTAGAAAGACAAGTGGGCCTGTCTCAATCCGCTTCGAGGGGAAGGAAATGGAGAAGAAGAAAGCCTGGATGTCTCCTGAAGCAAGCGACATGAAAATCTTTGATCTACTCTGCTGCGGGCGCAAAGTGAAAATCGAACCTGAATGGTCCGAAACCGTGTATTGTTTCTTCTGTGGCTTCCCGCATGCTCGCGGAGCTGCAATGTCAAGCCCTGAGAACTAGGAAGGGATGAATTAGGAAGGGATGAATTCCGGGGACGCATACCATAATTCCTCAACGAGCAGCCTGGGGGATTCCGGGGACGCAGTACGAAATTGTCTCCGACAAGATCGCCATGAGCATCGCGCTTGCCGATCACCAATGAGCCCATTCTTTCTTCCCTCCCCCACCCGGTTTGCAGATACTGAATCAATCCTCGTAGAGAAGGAGGTCTCTCATGATCGATCGGGTTCATCAACACATCGTGTCCGAACTGCAGCAGGGAGGGAACCCGGACGGACACGATCTTCGTGCTGATCGCCGTCCTGCTGAACCTGCTGATGCTTGCGATCAGCTCCGGGATTGCGCAGGAATC